>CAYMGA010000008.1:0-15777 GCA_964389865.1 uncultured Nitratifractor sp. | reverse complement strand
TGTTGAGTGTTGAGTGTTGAGTGTTGAGTGTTGAGTGTTGAGTGTTGAGTGTTGAAGAGGTATAAATTTTAGTTATATCTCTTTATTTATATTAGGAATATTTTTAAAGCTTTTTCTAAATCATCTTTTGTATCTATTCCAAAGCTTGAGCTTTTTACCTCTTTTATAGCTATTTTATATCCATTTTCTAAAACTCTAAGTTGTTCTAATTTTTCACTATCTTCTAAAAATGACTCTTTTAGATTACAAAAGGTTTTTAATTTTTTATATGTAAATCCATATACTCCTAAGTGTGCTTTATAGTTAATATTACTATTTTCTCTATTAAATGGTATAATAGACCTAGAAAAATATAGTGCAAAGTTATTATTTGTTGTTACAACTTTTACTAAATTGGAATCTTGTGCTTTATCTTTAGATACTATTTTAAAGAGGGTAGATATTATAACATCTTCATTAGAGGCATACTCCTTAGTTAAATTAAAAAGTTCTTTAATTACATCTGTCTCTATAAATGGTTCATCTGCTTGTATATTTATTATTATTTCATTATCTTGGCAACCAATTTTTGTTGCAGCTTCATAAATTCTATCTGTTCCAGAGTTACAACTTTTAGATGTTAAAATTGCTTCAAATCCATAATTTTTAGCAATATCGATTACCTCTTTAGAGTCTGTTGCAATATATACTTTATCTACAACAGATGCAACTTGTGCTGTTTTTATAACCATTGGTAAACCACCAATATCAGCTAAAACTTTATTTGGAAATCTTGAGGATTGAACTCTTGCTGGTATTATTATCATACTATTCCTTAATTTAAAAGGGGATATTGGGTATAATTATACCATTATTTTATTATTAAGGGATATAAATGAGAGCACTTCTTAGCGTTAGCGACAAGAGTGGAATTGTAGATTTTGCAAAAGGTTTAGAAAAACTTGGATTTGAGATAATATCAACAGGTGGAACTTATAAAGTTTTAAAAGAGTCTGGCATAAAAGTTATAGAGATTGATGAAGTTACTAAATTTCCAGAGTGTTTTGAGGGGCGTGTAAAGACACTTAACCCTTATGTTCATGGGGGAATTTTATATAAGAGAGATAATCAAGCTCATGTAAATCAGGCAAAAGAGCTTGAAGTTAATGCTATAGATTTAGTTTGTGTAAATCTATATCCATTTAAAGAGACAATCCAAAGAACTGATGATTTTGAAGAAATTATAGAAAATATTGATATTGGTGGACCAACAATGGTTAGAAGTGCTGCTAAAAACTTTAAAGATGTAATTATTGTTACAGATAGTGCTGATTATAGCTCTATTTTAGAAGCTTTAGAGAATAAAACAGACTCTTTTGAATTTAGAAGAGATTTAATGATAAAAGCTTATGAGCATACAGCAGCTTATGATAGTATGATAGCTAATTATATGAACCAAAGATACAATAATGGATTTGGTGATAAACAATTTATAGTTGGTAAGAAGGTATTTGATACTAGATATGGAGAAAATCCACATCAAGATGGTGCATTATATGAGTTTGAAAACTTTTATAGTGAAAATTTTAAAACTATTAAAGGGGAAGCTAGTTTTAATAACTTAACAGATATTAATGGTGCAGTAAAAATTGCTTCTAGTTTTGGTTCAAAAGATGCTATATGTATTGTAAAGCATGGAAACCCTTGTGGTTTTGCAATTAAAGATACACTATTAGAATCTTATACAGAAGCACTTAAATGTGACCCCGTATCGGCTTTTGGAGGAGTTGTAGCTGTAAATGGAATTGTAGATTTAGAGTTAGCAAAGAAGATGAATGAAATTTTTTTAGAAGTAATAGTAGCAGCTAATTTTACTGATGAAGCGTTAGAAGAGTTTAATAAAAAGAAGAGATTAAAACTATTTAGTTTTGATAGTGATAAACTAAAAATTTCTAATGATAAATATGATTTTAAACATATAAATGGTGGCTTTGTTTATCAAAATAGTGATTGTATTTGTGATAATGAGGTTAAAAATGCAAAATGTGTTACTAATAAAGAAGCTACTCAAGAGCAGATACTAGACTTAGAAATTGCTTGGAAAGTAGCAGGTTTGACAAAAAGTAATTGTGTAGTATATGTAAAAAATGGTGCAATGGTAGCAATTGGAATGGGTATGACAAGTCGTGTAGATGCTGCTGAGTGTGCAATTAAAAAGGCGAAACAATTAGGGCTTGATATTAGTGGTGCAGCACTTGCATCTGAGGCATTTTTCCCATTTAGAGACTCTGTAGATGCAGCTGCTAGTGCTGGTGTTAGTGCAATTATTCAACCAGGTGGAAGTATAAGAGACCAAGAGGTAATAGATGCTGCTAATGAGTATGGAGTTTCTATGTATTTTACAACTGTAAGACATTTTTTACATTAATTTTATAAAAAGTTTAATTTTTTCTTAAACTTGATTGACATAGACTAAACTTTTTTGATATAATACCACTAATTAAATATTTTTATATAAGGAGTAGGTCTATGTCAAAAAGTTTATATGAGACCTTAGGCGTAAGTGAAAATGCATCAGCAGATGAGATTAAAAAAGCTTACCGTAAATTAGCGAGGAAATATCATCCTGATATTAATAAAACACCTGAAGCTCAGGAAAAATTTAAAGAGATTAATGCCGCTTACGAAGTTTTAAGTGATAAAGAGAAAAAAGCTCAATATGATCAATTTGGTGACCAAATGTTTGGTGGTCAAAATTTCCATGATTTTGCTAGAAATCAAGGTGGAGAAGTTGATTTAGATGAAATTTTAAGAGCAATGTTTGGTGGTGGTTTTAGTAGTGGAGGATTTAGTAGTCAAGGTGGCTTTGGAAGTCAGGGTGGATTTGGTAGCCGTGGAGGCTTTAGTAGCCACAGGAGTCCAAATTTAGATATAAAAACTTCTATCACAGTTCCTTTTATAACTTCTGTATTAGGTGGTAAACACCATATTACACTCGATAATGGTGAAAGTTTTGATATTAAAATTCCAGCTGGAATTAAACCAGGAAAAACTCTTAGAGTTAGAGGAAAAGGAAATAGTTATAATGGACAAAGAGGTGATTTATTAATTGTTGTAAATGTTGCACCATCACCTGAGTATAAAAGACAAGGAGATGATCTTTATAAAACAATAGATATTCCTTTAAAAACTGCACTATTTGGTGGTAAAGTAGAAGTTGAAACACCAGAAAAAAGGGTAACTCTAAAAGTTCCTAAAGGAACAAAGAATGGTCAAAAATTCCGTTTAAAAGATAAAGGTTTTCCAAAAAGTATAGGTGGTAAAGGAGATATGTATTTAGTGGCTAATATTAAGTTACCAGATGTTGATAGTTTAGATGACTCTCTAAAAGAGTGCTTAGAAAAACTACCAGAATAAGGAGCTAAAAATGCATGGATATGATGAACCAGTATATCTAATCAGTATAGTATCTTCAATGTTAAATATTCATCCTCAAACTTTAAGACAGTATGAAAGAGATGGACTTATTAAACCATCTCGAACTGAAGGTAGAATGCGTTTATATTCTCAAAGAGATATTGATAAAATGAAGATGATATTAAGATTAACTAGAGATTTAGGTGTAAATCTTGCAGGAATTGATGTAATTTTACGACTTAAAGAGCAGATGGAAGAGATGGAAAAAGAGATAGCTATATTAAGAGATGAACTAAGTTCTCTAAATAGAATGGGTTCAGTGTCTAAAAATAAAGCTATAGTTGCTAAAAAGAGTCGTTATGAACTTGTAATATTTGAGGATATAAATAAAAATGGAGAGAAATAAACAAATAGAGATAAAAATTTATCTAAAAAATATAGATAAATATAATAAAGAATCTTTGTGGCACTTAATTTTAGAGAGAGTAAAAAATAGTAATTTAGGTGGAGCTACTATATATAAAGCAGTTGCTGGAGTAGGGCATAGCAAAAAAATACATACATTTGATATTTTAAATTTATCCCAAGATATACCACTAGTGATTGAAATAATAGATAATAAAGATAAAATAGATTATTTTTTAAAAAATAATAGAGATTTATTATCTAAAACATTTATTACTCTAAAGCAAATAGAGATAGTAAATTATTTAGGTTAGAGTATGAACTTTTATATTATAACAAGTGTAGCAATAGGTGGTATGATAGGTGCTTTATCTAGGTTTTTTATCTCTACTTATATAAATAGATTATTAGGTACATCATTTGCATATGGAACATTAAGCGTAAATATTTTAGGTAGTTTTATAATAGGTTTTTTATTTCTCTATTTTGAACAAATTATTTCACCCAATATTAAAGCTATGTTAATGACAGGATTACTTGGAGCTTTAACAACATTCTCTACTTTTTCACTAGAGACATTACTTATGATACAAGAGGGATTATACACAAAAGCATTATTAAATATATTATTAAATGTTATACTATCTCTAAGTGCAACATTTTTAGGAATGCTTTTATTTAGAAAAATTTATGGATTATAAGTTTGCTATATAATTAAAGATTGGTGAAGGTATAAAAAATTAAAATTTTTTTATTATAGTTTTAAATAGAATTGCTAATTACTACTAATTTGAGTTCTATGGAATAGCATAGCTTGAAATTAAAATCTAATATCAAGGAGTATAGGTGTGAAGGAGTAGAGATAATAAATCGATAATATGATACTACTCCCTATACACCTCTTCCCCCTTTACACCTATACTCCTTTGAAAGTTATTAGTGTTTAATTTTTTTTCAAAGAGAGTGTAAATAAAAGGCAGGACTTCCCTTTCTAAATCAGGTTACTAGTATTTTGAAATCTAGTGAAGTTTGGATTGATAATTGGTTTTATTTTAGCATTTAGGAATAAAAACTTTTCTGTTTTTGGGTATTTTTATGGGGGACAGTATTATTTTATGGAAAGAGATAGATAAATCTACTCTATCGCCATTATTTTCTCTACTCTATATTGATGTCTTCCAGCTTCTGGTTTAGTATCTATAAATGCTTCTATAATGCTTTGGGCTGTGCCTAAGCCTACTACTCTTTGTCCAAAACATAGTATTTGTGCTTCGTTGTGGGCTCTTGCCATTTGGGCTGTGTAGGCGTCGTGGCATAGGGCTGCTCTTACGCCGTTTACTTTATTTGCTGCTATGCTCATACCAATGCCTGTACCACAAATTAATATACCAAAACTTCCTTGGTCTGCTTTTACTGCTTCGGCACACTTTTTAGCGTAATCTGGATAATCAACTCTATCTTTATTATATGGACCTAAATCTTCTACTTCTATATTTTTATTCTTTAAAAGCTCTATTACAAAATCTTTATAATCTATTCCTGCATGGTCTGTTGCTATATAAAACTTCATCTACTCTCCTTAAGGTAAAATTAAATTTAAAATCCATCCTACTGGTAAAAATAGTAGATGGCTTAATTGTGGTATAAAAAGTATTCCAAAAAGAACTATTATTCCATAAGGAAATATCTTTTCATAAAACTCTACTACTTTAAATAACTTTAATTTAGCAGCTAAATACATTATAAATTGTGAACCATCTAGTGGTGGTATTGGCCATAGGTTAAATACAGCTAAAACTACATTTATCATAATACTTTGTGTTATTAAAAGTGTAAAAAATGCCTCTGTATATGTTTGTGGTTGTAAAAATAGAGGTAGTATAGTTGCTAAAAGTGTTGCTAAAATAAGATTATAAGTTATACCAGCTAATGCAACCCCCATTGCTCCATTATACCCACCATTTCTAATAACAGTATTCATATTAACTGGAACAGGTTTTGCCCAACCAAAAAGAAATGGAGCACCTGTAAAATATAAAATAGCTGGTATTAAGATTGTTCCTACTAAATCTACATGAACTATTGGATTAATACTAAGTCTTCCAGCATTTTTTGCAGTATTATCACCATACTTGTATGCTATAAATCCATGCATAATTTCATGTCCAATTATAGCAATTGCCAAAGCAATTATAGAAGCTACAATTTTTAATATCTCTAGTTCACTCATCTTGTTGGCTCATCTCTTTGTATGCTATCTATACTTCTAAACATCCTCTCCCATCTAATAGTAAAGCGATATTTATTCCATTTAGCTTTACACTCTTTAGATAGTGGGTCAACTCCTTTACATATCTTTTTAAGTAGTTGAAAATCTCTACCTCCACCAACTCCTTTTGCAACTCTTTCATAACTTCTATACTCTATACTAAAGTATGTAAACCAAGGTTTTCCTATGATTAAAGAGTATGGAACTTCACCCCAAAAACGGCTATCATCTGAGTTATCTCTATTATCTCCTATCATATAGAAGTGATCAGGTGATACTTTTTTATAAAATGCATTCATAGGAGTAGGGCTTAACCCTCCAACTGGTGCATCTAAATCTTCGATATAAACTGGTTTCATATCTATCTTATTTATATTATATTGCATTAACATAAAACTATTTCCTCTATACTCTGGTGAGTATTGAATACCCTTATATTTATCTTTATATGGATTATCTACCCAGAGTTTACCCATTGCTTTTACAATTTTTTTCGATGGATAATTCTTTTTGATATACTCATCACCTTCGTGAAAGTGTATTAAAAGATGTTTATCGTAATATAGTAATTCATCCCCACCAACGGCAACACACCTTTTTACAAAATTTTGTTTTTTATTTGTTGGTACATAAAATATAACTATATCTTCTCTTTTTGGTCTATCGCCTTCAATTAAATGTCCATTACCATTAAAATCTGGTAATAGCTTTGTGCCAATAACAGGCAAAGTAGGGATAGGTACACCATAGCTAAATTTAGTACCAAATAGAAAGTCGCCAATAAGCAAAGTTCTTTTCATTGAGCCAGATGGAATAATAAAAGATTGTGCAATAAAAGATACAAATAGTAAAACTATAATTATAGTGCCTGTCCAAGAGCTTAAGAATGTTTTTAGTTTATTCATTTAATTCTGCCTTTTGCAGCTTTAAGTGTATTTTGTAGTAGCATTGCAATTGTCATAGGACCTACTCCTCCTGGTACTGGTGTAATGTAAGAACATTTTTTAGATACATTTTCGAAATCTACATCACCAACTAATTTACCGTTTTCTAATCTGTTTATACCGATGTCTATAACTATCGCATCCTCTTTAACCATATCTTCTTTAATTAAATTTGGAACACCAACACCAACAATTACAATATCTGCTTTTTTTGTGTGTGAAGCTAAATCTTTAGTATATATATGTGTTATAGTCACTGTTGCATTTGCATTAAGTAAAAGTGCTGCCATAGGTTTACCAACAATATTACTAGCACCTACAACACAAATATCTTTACCCTCTAAATCTATATTATACTCTTTAAACATCTCCATAACACCAACAGGTGTGCAAGGGGCAAATGCATCTAAGTTCTCTACAACTCTACCCATATTATAAGGGTGAAATCCATCAACATCTTTTTTAGGGTCTATTACTTCTAAAATTTTTGTTGTATCTATATGTTTAGGAAGAGGAAGTTGAACTAAAATACCATCAATTCTTGGATTATTATTCATCATTTCTATTGTTTCTATAATTTCATCTTGAGTGATTGTATCTGGCATTTTATGAACAATTGAATAAAAACCTACATTTTTACAAGATTTCTCTTTCATACTAACATAAGTGTGACTTGCTGGGTCGTCACCAACTAAAACAACTGCTAAACCTGGAACGATACTTTTTGCTTTTAACTCATTAACCTCTGCTTTTATAGACTCTTCTATTTTTTTTGATAGCTTTTTTCCATCTATTAGTGTCATACTAACCCTTTGTTTTAAAGAATTTTGGTATTATATCTAAAAAAAGATTAGGTGGTGCGTTTGAGATTTGCAATATTGCTAATTTTTAGCTCTTTATCTCTGTTTTGCGAAGATTTTATATCAGAATTTGAGTATGGACAGATGCTATACAAGAACCCAAGAGGCGTTAGTTGTGCAAGTTGTCATAACGATTTAGGTGATGGAGCATATATTGCATCTTTTATCAATAAAAAAGGTATAAAAAAAGAGTTTTATGGACCAGATATAAGAGCTTTAGGTTTTAATCAATTTAAAAATGCAATATTAAAAGGTGGAAAGATTATGCCTCGATACTATCTGACAGATAAAGAGATAGAGGCAATATTTAAGTATATAAAAATTGTTAATAATTATGAAAAACCTAAAGAGGCTCAAGATACAAAATTAGATGATGATAATTTAACAGAGATTACAGTGGAAGATAACTATACATTAGAAGATGAAAATGATACACAAAACAATAATACAATTTTAGGTAAAATTTTTAAATATAAAGAGGAGAACTAAAATGCAAGAGTTTTTAGAAAATGCAAAAAAGAGTAGTGCGATTATTGCAACACTTGATAGTGCTAAGAAAAAAGAGGTCTTAAATGCTATGGCAGATGCTTTAGAGAGTAATGCTAACTTTATTATAGAACAAAATAGTATAGATATGAAAAATGCTAAAGAGTCTAATTTAAGTAGTGCAATGGTAGATAGACTTTTACTTAATGAGAAAAGGGTTAAAGATATGGCTACTTCTCTTAGAGAGATAGCTGCTTTAAAAGAGCCTGTTGGTAGAGTTTTAGATGGTTGGTGGACAGATGATAAGATTAGAATAGAAAAAGTCTCTGTGCCAATAGGTGTTATTGGTGTTATATATGAGTCTCGTCCAAATGTAACAGCAGATGTTGGAGCTTTATGTTTTAAGAGTGGAAATGTTGCTATTTTAAAAGGTGGTAAAGAGGCAGAGTATTCAAATAGGGCGATTGCAAAAGTTTTACAAAATACTTTAGTTTCATTTAATTTGCCTAAAGAGATTATCTCTTTACTCCCTGATAGTTCAAGAGAGGGTGTTGCATATTTAATTAAACAAGAAAATTATGTAGATTTAATTGTTCCAAGAGGAGGAGAAGCATTAATTAAATATGTATCTTCAAATGCAACTGTGCCAGTTGTAAAGCATGATAAGGGTTTATGTCATACATATATAGAAGAAAGTGCTAATTTAGATATGGCTATAAAAATTGCTATTAATGCAAAGTGCCAAAGACCAGGTGTTTGTAATGCTATGGAGACTCTACTTTTGGATAAGTCTATAGCAAAAGAGGCTCTACCAAGAATAAAAGAGGCTTTTGATAATTACCATACAGAACTTCGTGTAGATAGCCAATCTTTAGAGATTATAGAGGCAAAAGAGGCAACAGATGAAGATTATGATACAGAGTATTTAGCAAATATTTTAAGTATTAAATTAGTAGATGGTTTAAATGAAGCAATAGAGCATATAAGTAAATATGGTTCAGGTCATTCAGAAGCAATTATTACCGAAAATTATACAAAAGCAGAAGAGTTTTTAAATAGAGTTGATGCCGCAACTGTTTATGTAAATGCATCTACTAGATTTACTGATGGTGGAGCATTTGGATTTGGTGCAGAAGTTGGAATCTCAACTAATAAGCTACATGCAAGAGGTCCTATGGGAATTAATGAATTAACAACATATAAATATAAAATATATGGTACAGGACAAATAAGAGAGTAATTTTAAAATAAGTTTTTTAATAAAGAGTTGCTTTAAAAAAGAGGTCTATAAATATGAGTAATATCGTTTTAGATATAAATAATTTAACATTTGGATATAGTGAAAAGCTACTATTTAATAATTTTTCATTAAAAGTAAAAAGAGGTGAACTTGTTGCTATTGTTGGAAAGAGTGGTATAGGTAAATCTACACTTTTTGAGTTAATAGCTGAAAATTTAAAACCCCAAAAAGGTAGTATTAAAAGAGCTAGAATAGCTTGGATATTTCAAGACCCTTATAGCTCTTTTCATCCATCTTATATAATTTTAAATCAAATCTTAGATGTAGCAAAGAGTAAAAATTATGAGCAATATTTAGATAAGTTATCATTAACTAAAGATAATTTAAACTCTTTACCTCATGAGCTTTCTGGTGGTCAATTACAAAGATGTAGTATATTAAGAGCAATTTTGATGCAACCAGAGATACTTTTGTGTGATGAGCCAACAAGTGCATTAGATAATATTGTTCAATTAGAAACAATGAAATTATTAATATCTTTATTAGATGATATGGCAATTTTATTAATAACCCATGATTTAGATTTAGCAAAATGGGCTACAAAAAGAGTTATTGAAATAGGAAATTAAAGATTGAAATATATATATATAATTTTAAGTTTTAGTATAGTTTTATTTGCATCATTGGATAATAATATTACAAAAGAGTATCAATTGGTTATAACAGCTCCTAAATTTTTAAATAAGGAGGATATAGCTAAAGAGTTAGGTGTTAAAAGTAATAACTCTCTTAATTTTTTTAATAAAAAATATATACTTACTCAAGAGTTTGTAGATAATATAAAACCAACTCTAAAAGGATACTTAGATAGTCATGGATATTTTGATGCAAAATTTAATATAGATAAGAGAGGTAATATTATTTACTTATCTATAAAAGCTGGAAAACCAGTTAGAGTAGAAAACATTAAAATAGATAGTAATTTTAAAGTAAAAAATTTAATAAATTTTAAAAAAGGTGATATATTTTTATCTGAAAAATTTGATAAGATAAAAGATAAGATAGAGACTAAATTACTTGAAAATGGGTATTGCAATGCCAAAATAGATACAAAAGCTTATATAGATTTGAATAGACATAGTGCTAATTTAAAATATAGTATTGATAAAAATTACTTATGTTATTTTGGTGATATAAATATTACAAAAAAACCTTATGATATTAAGAGTGATGTTATTTTATCTCGAATTGCTTATAAAAAAGGTGAAGTTTTTGATATTAGAAAAATACAAGATAGTTATAATGGATTAAATGCTTTAAAGACATTTGCAAATTTACAAATAAAATATGATTTGGATAAGAAAAGTAAATTTGTAGATACATCAATAGAGTTGGATAAAAAAGAGAAGTTAAGACGATTTACTTTAGCTTTTGGTTTAGATAGTGAAATTGGATTAAGAGTAAAAAGTTTATGGGAAAAACATAACTTCTTACATAATGCAAAAAAGTTATCTTATGAGTTATCAATTTCAAGAAAAGTGCAAAAATTTAAATCTAAACTTTTTGCACCTGCTTTTTTAAATATTAAAAATAGATATTTTGACATATATAGTAGTATAGGTTTATTAAGAGATAAAGAAGATGCTTATACTCAAAAAAGTGGATTTATAAAAAGTTATTTATTATATAATTATCATGGCTTTGATTTGGAATATGGTTTAACATTAGAGAGATTAAATATTAAATTAAACAAAGATTATTCAGCTAAAATAGGTGGTATATTTAATATTTTATCCCCCTATTTAACTATTATTTACGATAAAAGAGATTCAAAAATAGACCCTAAAAATGGATTTTTAGTTAAAGCTCATGGTGAAATAGGGCTTAATTATAGAAAAAATGGTGTTAAATATTTTAAATACCTTTTAGAAGGAAGGGTTATTAAAAGTTTTAATGATTTAACACTATCTGCTGTGTGTAAATTTGGTGCAATTCATGAAACAAATGGTAAATTACCAGCCTCTAAACTATTTTATGGTGGTGGATTATTTAGTAATAGAGCTTATGGAAAAGATAAAATAGGAGCAGTTTTGTCAAATAAAAGTTTTACTCAATTAGGCGGTAAAAGTTTTGTAAATTTACAATTAGAAGCAAACTATAAAATACATAAAAGATTTTATGGAGCAATATTTTTTGATAGTACAATGATAAGTAAACAAGAGTATAAATTTAATGGTAATAGAATAGATACTTTAGGTTTTGGAATTAGATATAAAACTCCAATAGGTCCTGTGAAAGTAGATATAGGTTTTAATATTCATAAAAGAAAAGATTATGCAATTTCTATTATGTTAGGACAATCATTTTGAAAAAATTTATCACTATTTTAATATTAATTTTAATACTTTTTATATCATTATCTATCTTTGTTAGTAGCAACTATTTTTTTAATAAGTATATTGCTACTAATATAAAAGAGTATGGTTTTAGTTACTCTTATGTAAATGGTAAACTATTTAAAGGTTTTAGTATAGAGGATTTAAAATATAAAGGTAAAACTTTATCATCTAATGTGGATTTTAAATTTAATCCATATAAATTAATAAATGGTATAATCTCTATTAAAAAATTACATCTAATAGGTGTACAAAAAGATGTTTTAGAAAATGTAGTTAATGATTTTAAATCAACAGATGATAGTAGTTCTAAAGTTGATATACCTTTTAATTTTGAGTTTAGAGATATTTTTTTAATGATGAAACCATTTTCTATAGATGGTATTAAGATTAAAAGGACAAATTTATCAATAGATTCTCTATCCTATATAGATTCAAAATTTAATATAGGGGATGTAGTGTATGAAACTAAAAGTAATATTGCTAATTTTAATTTTAGTGGTCAATTTAAAAATAGAGTTTTAAATATAGATACAATAACTTTACAAGATTTCGATTTAAATAAATTAGTATCTATACTTAAAAAGTTTAAAAGTGATTCAAACACTACTAATAATGAAGTTACTAATAACTCTTTAATTCCTAAATATATTAATATAAAAGTAGCTTCAGCTTCATTAAAACCATTTAATATAGAAGGAATAAATGCTAAAAATTTATCTATAAATGCTAATAATGTCTCTTTTGATGTAAAAAAACTCTTATTAGATAATGCAAATATAAAATTAAAATATAATAGTAAAGAGATAGATATTAATGCCTCTTTAAGTTTAAAAAATAGGGTTTTATCTATTAATAGTTTGTATATTCAAGGAAAAAATCTAAATAAGTTAGAAGATAGTATTAAAAAGATAATTTCAGATTTAAATAGTAGAAATAAAGATACAAATGATAAAAAAATAGTTCCTATTGATATTATAAATATAAGAACGAGTAAAATTAAAGTAAATAATTATAGATATAAAAATGAAACTATTAAAGATTTAACACTTAATTTAAAAAATATTTTTTACTACTTAAAAGATAGTAATAGTAGTATTAAAGCAGATTTAATTAAATTAAAACTGAAAAGTAGTATTGGGGATTTATTCTTAGATGGTAATATAAAAAGTAAAATTATAGTAAATTTATTAAAAATTAAAAGTGATAGTATAGATAAATTAATCACTTTAATACCAAAATCAGATAATACTCATAATAGTAATTTAAAATTACCAATACCTAAAAATATTTTAATCAAAAGTTTAAAAATAGATGCCCAAAAGGCTACTTTTACTCCATTTATTTTAAATACAATTAAATTAGTAGGTTCAAATATTAAAATTAATATTATTAACTATATTATAAATAGTGCAACTTTAAAAGTAATCGCTAACTCTAATTTTGGAAAGGCAAAACTAAATGGCAATATAAATAGTAATATATATCATGCAAAAGGGGCTTATAATCCATCGCAATATCTTTTGGATAAATATAATATTCCATTAATAGCTAAAAATATAAATCCTATGCAAATTTTAGGAGATTTTGGATTAGATAAATTAAAAATAGATACAACTTTGAGTGGAGAAAATATTTTAAAAGATATAAAAGGGTTTTCTATTCTTTCATCTAAAAATATAGTAAAATATAATTATATAACTAATAATCTATCTTGGAGTATAGATGCAAAAATTAAATCTCCATATACAAAAAAAGCATATTTAAAAAATTTATTAACTTATAAAGCTGAACAAGATTTATTAAAATATAGTGGAACACTAAAACCTTTAGAGCCTATTATAGATAAGTCTAAATTTAAAACACTATTTAAAAATTTAAAATTAACTTTTAAGGGTAATGATAATAGTATAAAAGTTAAATTAAAATCAGATAAATTAAAGGGTAATTTTATTAGTGATTATAAGAGTGGAAAATTAACTTTATTAAATAATTCTAATTTATCTCTCAATAATTATATAGATATTGGTTCAAATTACTCTAATTTAAAAGTATCTAATCTAAAAATTACATCAAATATTAATTTTAAAAAAATCTTTCCTATAAATGGAGAGTTATTACTAAAAAGTAACTTATTAAATTTATCTGGAACTTGGAATTATAATAATACGCTGTTGTCAAAATTACAAATAGAGATTCCTAAAAAATCAATACTTTTAAAAGATAATAAAAAAATTATTTATAAAAATATTAAAAGTTTTACTTCTGATTTAGAAGTAAGTAGAGATTTTGTAAATCTAAATATTAAAAATTCAAATATGTCTAGCAAAATAAATTATATTTTTTCAAAAAAATATATTAATGGAAATGTAAAAATTGGTTCTTTAGCATTAAATACTTATGGTAAAATTAATAATATAAAAATGAATATAAAATCAAAATCTATAAAAAAGGCAATCTATTCAATAGAAAAAATATATAAATTAGATAAATCTATTAATATAGATGGTAGTATTAATATAGATGCAAGTTTATTAGATAATTCTAAAGTAAGTTATTTAATTAATTCACCTAAAATAATTTATAAAAATAAAGAAAAAGTTACTACTATAAATAAAATAAATATTAAAGGTAACTATATAAATAATATTTTAAGTATTAATAAATATAGTTTTATTGCTAATAGTTATAAAATTTTTGATAATAAGAGTAATTTAATTGATTTTTCTAATAAAAATATAATAGAAGTTAAGAGCTTTTGGGTTAATGATGCTTTAAATTTTAATGGAAAGTATAATATAGATACTAAAAAAGGAAAATTTATAGTAAAAGCAAATAGGTTAAAATTAAAAAATAGAGATGCTAAAGTAGTGTTGAATATTGATACTATTTTAAATTTAAATGGTGATAAAAAATCAATTGATGGGAAAATAGATATTGTAGATGGTTTAATTAAAAGTACAATAGCAAGAAAAAATTTAGCTGATAATAAAGATATAATTATACTACAGAGAAAAAAAGAGAAAGATAATACAGAGTTTGCTAAAAATATAAAATTAAATTTATTAGTTAAATCTCAAAAAGGAGTTATCTATTCTGGTGATGGTGCTAACTTTAGGTTAATTCCTAATATAAAGATTAATAAAAGCTACAACTCTTTATCTAAGTTTGTAGGTGTAGTTAGTATAGATAAAAATGGATATTATAAATTAAATGATAAAAAACTTAAAATTATAAAGGGAAAAATTATATTTAATGGTAAAAGTAGCGCTCCAAATTTAAATATACAAATGGGTTATTATGGTAGAGACTATAATATAAAGATTAATATTACAGGAACGCCAACAAGACCAATTCTATTTTTTAGCTCCAACCCACCTCTTACAAAAGAACAAATTTTAGCTTATTTACTTTTTGATGACTCTTCAGCAGTGGGAACTCACTCAAAAGAAGCAATGTTAAATATGATTGGTGGAAGTTTGGCTAAATCTTTACTTGGTTCAATAGGTATAAAAGTTGATCATATATCAGTAAAAGAGAATGGATTTAGTATTGGTAAAAGTATTAGTAAGAATATAGTGATATATTATAATCAAAATAAAAATAGTGCATCTATTAAAACTAAAATTAATCTTACAAAACATATTAATAGTGAAATAGAAGTAGGTAAAGATAAACAGAGTGTAGACTTAATATTTACGAAAGAGTATTAAAATACCATAAATTGGGCACTTTTGTTTCAAAAGTAAAAAAAGTTGCAAATTTTTTTACTTTTTGGAGG
>CAYMGA010000007.1:10350-16103 GCA_964389865.1 uncultured Nitratifractor sp. | reverse complement strand
CCCAATTAAAAGCAGATTTATGATAATCTACTTTATAGGTAATTATTGCATTTAAGGGGCTATTTTGGGTGGTAATATACAAGATTATAAGAGTGTAGGGTTTATTTTAAAGCCTAATGCTCCTGAGATAAAAGATACTTTTTTGAATATTAAGAGAAGATTTGAAGAGTTTGGTATTAGTGTTGTTTTAGATGAAGCATCAGCTAATATGGTTGGTTTAGAAGGGGTAGATTTTAATACTATGTGCAAAAGTAGTGATTTTTTAGTTTCACTTGGGGGTGATGGAACACTACTTTCATTAGTTAGACGAAGTTATAAATTTGGCAAACCTGTTTGTGGTATAAATGCTGGTAATTTAGGTTTTTTAGCCGATGTTAGAATTGAAGAGGTAGATAACTTTTTAAGGCAACTTAGAGCTGGTGAGTGTAGAATTGATGATAGAATGATGATAAGTGGAATTTTAATATCTAAAGGTGAAGAGACCTATTTTTATGCATTTAATGATGTTGTAGTAACTAGAGATACGGTATCTAAAATGGCCACTATTGAGGCGTATGTAGAGGATGAAATGTTTAATAGTTATAGGGGTGATGGTTTAATTATCTCTACTCCAACAGGTTCAACTGCTTATAATTTAGCTGCTGATGGTCCTGTAATGTATCCTTTAACAAAAGCTTTTATTTTAAATCCAATATGTCCACACTCTTTGACTCAAAGGGCATTAGTAATGCCTGCTGACTTTACTATAAAAATTAAGACACCAGATAGAAAATTGTTAGTTGTTATAGATGGACAAGACTCTTATTGTTTAGAAAAAGATGACGATTTAATTATTAGAGGTTCTAAAAAAAATGCAAAACTTTTACATAGAAAAGAGAGAAATTACTTTAGGGTCTTAAAAGAGAAGTTATCTTGGGGTGAAGATTAGAAATGATAAATAGGGTCTATATAAAAGAGCTTTTAGGCTTTAAAGAGATAGATTTAGATTTCAAGAGTGGTTTAGTTGTAGTTACAGGACCTAGTGGTGCTGGTAAATCTGTATTTATTAGTTCTATTTTAGCAAATTTTGGTTTAGCAAATCAAGAAGCTAAGTTATGCGAAATTACTTTAAAAAAACCAGAAGATTTAGAGAGTATTGATTTTGAATTAGATGAAGAGATTGTTATTAAATCTATTAAAAAAGATAGAGTTAGATTATTTATAGATGGACAAAACATTTCAAAAAAGAGAGTTAAAGAGTTATTTAGCCAATATCTATCTTATATTAGTGTAAGAGATAAAAGTGGTTTTGAGAGTGATAGCTTAATAGCTTTAATAGATGGTTATATTGAAGATAAAGATAAAAAATACTCTAAACTATTAAATAGTTATAGTTTAAAATTTAATGAATATAAGTTTAAGTTAGAGCAATTAAATAGAGCAAAAAGTGATGCTAATAGAGCAGTTGAAAAGGTAGAGTTTTTAAAATTTGAAGTAAATAAGTTAAAATCTTTAAATTTAAGAGCAGGGGAGTATGAAGAGCTTTTAATTATTAAAAAACAGTTATCTAAGTTAGATAAAATTCACGAAGTTGCTAGTAGGGCTCAAGAGATTTTTAATTATGAAGATAGCATATATGAACTATTTGAGATGTTAGATAAAGATAGTAGTTACTTAAGTGACGCTATGAATCAATTAAGAGGGGATTTAGAAGATATAGAGAGTCTTAGCGAAGAGTTATCAGATATTAATATAGAAGAGGTTTTAAATAGATTAGAGGAGTTATCATCTATTGTTAAGAGATATGGTTCTGAAGAGGAGGCTTTAGAGTATTTAGCAAAAAGAGAAGAGGAGTTATTAAATTTTGAAAATATAGAAGAGAATTTAGAGAATTTAGAGGCTGAAGTTAAGAGTTTAAAAGAGGAGTCTATAGTTTTAGCAAATGATATATCTATATATAGAAAGAGATACTCTAAAGATATAGAAAAAGAGTTAAAAGTATATTTAAAAGAGTTAAAATTACCATCTATTAAATTTATATTTACAAAAGAAGATATTTATGAGTTAGGATTAGATATTGTAGAAATTGTTATGGATGGAGCTAAAGTAGAGCATTTAAGTGGTGGTGAATTTAATAGAATAAGATTAGCTCTGCTTACAGTTTCAGCTAAAAAAAGTGAAGAAGGTGTTATTATTTTAGATGAAATAGATGCAAATGTAAGTGGAGATGAATCTATTGCAATTGCAAATATGATAAGTCAATTATCTAAAAGTTTTCAAGTTTTTGCTATTTCTCATCAAGCTCATCTTACTTCTAAAGCAAATCAGCATATATTAGTTACAAAAGATAGTAGTGGTAGTTATATAAAAGTTTTAGAGAATGAAGAGAGGGTTAAAGAGATTGCTAGAATTGTAGGTGGAGAAAATTTTACAACAGAAGCAATTAATTTTGCAAAAAAACTTTTTAAAGAGGTTAATTAATGATAATAGATACACATTGCCATTTAGATGATGAAAGATATTTAGATGATTTAGATGAGGTAATAAGTAGAGCAAAAGAGAGTGGAGTTAAAAAGTTTATAATTCCTGGGGCTGACCCAAAGAGTTTGGATAGAGCTATTAAGATTAGTCAAAAATATAGTGATGTATATTTTGCAGTTGGTGTCCATCCATATGATGCTAATAATTATAATAGAGATACTTTAATAGAATATATTGAACATCCTAAGTGTGTAGCTGTTGGAGAGTGTGGATTAGATTACTTTAGATTGCCAGATAGCGAAGATGAAAAAATAGAAGAGAAAGCTTTACAAAAAGAGGTTTTTATAGACCAGATAGAGTTGGCAAATAGATATAATAAGCCTTTAATAGTGCATATTAGAGAAGCTAGTTTTGACTCTTTAGAAATTTTAAAAAAGTATGCTAAAAGTGGTGGAGTACTACACTGCTTTAATGCTAGTGAGATACTATTAGAGTTGAGTAATAGGGGTTTTTATTATGGTATAGGTGGTGTTTTAACTTTTAAAAATGCTAAAAAGTTAGTTAATGTATTACCAAAAATTCCAGAAGATAGAATTATTATAGAAACAGATGCTCCATATCTTACACCACATCCATATAGAGGAAAACGAAATGAACCAAGTTACTGCACACTTATAGCTCAAAAAATAGCAGAGATTAGAGGCTTAGATTTAAATTATATAGAAGATATAACTACTAATAATGCTATGAGGCTCTTTAATTTAAGTTAAAATAGTTAAAATTATTTAATATTAATTTAGGAAACTTATATGAGACTAAAGAGTTTAATAGTTTTACCATTATTTCTTTTAATTAATGGTTGTAGTGTTAGTAATTTAAATCCTTTTAAAAAGACAAAAGTATATTATATAGAGGGTGATGATAGTTATATAGATAATACAGTTAGAAGTGGCTCTAAGATTGTTAAGAAGCATAAAGGTGGTTACACAAGTGCAGCTCGTCAGAGAGCAACTATGAAAACTTATATAGTAAATGGAAGAATTTATCACCCTACTTATGTTGGTATTGGAGATACTATGAGGGGAATTGCTAGTTGGTATGGTCCAAATTTTCATGGGCTTGAGACTAGTAATGGTGAGCAGTATAATATGTATGCTAAAACAGTTGCTCATAAGACTTGGCCTATGGATACAATGGTTAAGATAACTAATTTAGATAATGGAAAAAGTACCATAGCAAGGGTTAATGATAGAGGTCCATTTGTAGCAGGAAGAGTTGTTGATTGCTCTTATGCTGTTGGTAAAGAGATAGGAATTGATAGAAAAGGGACTTGTAATGTTAAGTTAGAGGTAGTTGGTTTTGCTGGTAAGGTTTATCAACCAAGTGCTGGGAAAGTTGCACCTAAAGTTAAGTTAACTAACTTTGGTGTTCAAGTTGGTGCATTTGCAAGAGCTAAGGGAGCAGAAATTACTAAAGCTAAATATATTGCTTTAGCTAAAGGTAAACAAGTTATTATTAAAGATGGTAGAGGTGATGATGGAACTTTACTACATAGAGTTCATGTAATGGGCTTTGGTTCAAGAGAGGAAGCACTTGACTTTATTAGGGATAATTCAATAAGTGGTGGATTTATTATAAGAGAGTAAAAATTTATATAAAATTTACAATTTTTGGTTAAAATGTCAATAGTTAAGTGGAGAAAGGGGATTTTTAGTGAAAGAGAAGAGTAGGGTAACTAAAGAGACAGATATTACAATCTCTTGTAATGTATATGGTAGTGGTATTGCAAATATAGATACTGGTATTGGTTTTTTTGACCATATGTTAGATGCATTAGCAAGACACTCATTAATGGATTTAACTATTAGTGCAAAAGGAGATGTGCATATTGATGACCATCATACTGTAGAGGATGTTGGGATTGTTTTGGGGCAATTGCTTGGTGAAATTGTCTATCCTGTAGAGGGTATAGAGAGGTATGGAAATTCAACAATAGTTATGGATGAAGCTAGTATTAGTTGTGATATAGACCTTTCTAATAGAGCTTATTTAGTTTATGAAGTCCCTTTTAGTAGTAGTAAAGTAGGAGAGTTTGATTTAGAACTTGTAGAAGAGTTTTTTAAATCAATAGCTTTTAATATGCCTCTTAATGTTCATTTAATTTATAATAGAGGTAAAAATAACCACCATATTGCAGAAGCTACTTTTAAAGCTTTTGCAGTTGCATTAAGAAGAGCATTACAACCAAATAGTAGAATTGGAATACCAAGTACAAAAGGTATTTTATGAGTATAAAACTTTTATTGTTAGATGTTGATGGAACAATGACAGATGGTAAAATATCTTATAGTGATAGTGGTGAAGAGATAAAGAGTTTTTGTGTTAAAGATGGTTTAGCAATTGCTAGTTGGATAAGGCTTGGTGGCAAAGTTGCTATAGTTACTGGTAGGGAGTCTGTAGTAGTTGCAAATCGTGCTAATGAGTTAGGTATTGAATTTTGTTATCAAGGTGTTAAAAATAAGCACTCTAAAGTAGAAGAGATTTTAAGATATACTAATTTATCTTGGGATAATGTTGCTTCTATAGGAGATGATTTAAACGATTTATCTATGCTTAGGCTCTCTAAATTATCTTTTTGCCCTAATGATGCATCTAGCTTTGTCAAGAGAGAAGTAGATATTATATTAAATAAAAGTGGTGGTAATGGTGCAGTTAGAGAGATGATAGAGCATATTTTAAATATTGAAAATAGAATAGAGGAGCTACTGAATTTATGGGAAGTAGATTAGAACTTAATCTATTAGCTCTATTTTTAATAGTTGCTATTTTGCCATTTTTTTTTAAAGTTACAAAATTTGAAGCTAGTGATAGAGTAGTTGGCTCTAAAAAGAGTACAGAGTTAAAAGATTTTATACAGTATGATTTTAATAGTAGTAGTGTTAATTTCAAATTAACTTCTACATATGGAGAAGAGATAGATAATATTTGGTATTTAAAAAATCCAATAGTTGTAAATGATACTATTCAGAGTTTAACATCAAAAAAGTCTATAGTTAAAAAGAGTGATAATATAGAGTTTATAGATGATGTTGTAATAGTCAAAAGAGATGGTAAAATATATAATTCTCAAAAAGCATTTTATGATATTGCTACAAAAATTGTTACAACTCCAGATAAATTTGTTATTAAAACTGAAAATTCAGATATAATAAATGGTGTAAATATGGAGTATGATGCAGATAAAAAGATAACAAAAGCAAAACAAGTGAAAGCAGTTTTTAAACTTAAAAATG
>CAYMGA010000007.1:0-10250 GCA_964389865.1 uncultured Nitratifractor sp. | reverse complement strand
TTTTTTAGATATAATACTTTGAAAAACTGAGACAAATATTCAAAAAGGAGATATAGTGAAATATTTATCAATTTTAGCATTATCTATAATGCCTTTATTAGCTGGTAATTTAGAGATTACATCAGATGATTTTTTATATAAAGATGGAGAGAATACAGCAAAATTTATTGGTCATGTTGTTGCTAATCAAGCTAAAAATGTTATACATAGTGATACTCTTATAGTATTTTTAGATAACAATAATGAGGCAGATAGATATAAAGCTATTAAAAATGTATATTTTGAAATAGTAAATGCAAAAAAAGATATTAATGGAACATGTAATACTTTAAATTATTTTCCAAAAGAGGATAAATATGTTTTAGTAGGTAATGTTGTTATTAACGATAGGAAAAATAATAGAAAAGTTTATGGTGATAAGATAACAATTAACAATAAAAAAGGTACATCTTACGCAGGTAGTAGTGGTAAAAAACCTGTTAAATTTATCTTTAAAGTAAAGAGTCATAAATAGTGAAAAGTAGTCCAAGAGTAGTAAAAGCAGAGTTTGTTAAATCTGCACAGAGCATTGAAGATAGTGTAGAAGAGAGCAGAAGTGAAGTAGTATTTATGGGGCGTTCAAATGTTGGTAAAAGCTCTACAATAAATTTATTAACAAATAGAAAATCTTTAGCAAAAAGTTCTGCTACTCCTGGTAAAACGCAACTTATTAACTTTTTTGATATAGAGTATTTATATAAAGATAGTAAATATCCACTCTATTTTGTTGATTTACCAGGTTTTGGATATGCAAAAGTAAGTAAGAGTACTAAAGAGATATGGCAAAAAAATTTACGAGAATATATAGAAAATAGGGTAGCAATTAGGATTTTTATACACTTAAGGGATGCAAGGCACCCAAATACTCAAATTGATAATAGAGTAGAAGAGTTTTTAAAAGATATTGTAAGAGCAGACCAAAAGGTATTAACAGTATTTACAAAAATTGATAAATTAAATCAAAAAGAGAGAAGTAAGTTAAAAAGAGATTATCCTAATGCTATTACAATATCTAATTTAAAAAAGAGTGGTCAAGATAGAGTTCATAAAGAGATATTACACTATATTTTTGGAGTAGATTTTGATTAAATTAAGAAAAGCTACATTAAAAGATATACCTAAAATGCAAAAGTTAGTTGTTAATGAAGTTAAAGATGGGGTGATATTACCAAGAAGTAATGATGAGGTTGCAACTAATATAAGAAGTTATATCTTAGCTTTTAAAGATAATGAATTAGTTGGATATGGGGCATTGCATATTCACTCTCCAAATTTATCAGAAATTAGAAGTCTTATTGTTAATAGTAACTCAAGAGGTTTAGGTGTAGGTAAAAAAATAGTTGAGTTTTGTAAGCAAGAGGCAAAGGAATTAGGACTTAAAGAGGTTTTAGTATTAACTTATATTGCTGAGTTTTTTGAAAAATTGGGATTTGAAGAGATTGAAAAAGAGAAAATTCCTGAACATAAAATTTGGCAAGATTGTATTAAGTGTATTCATTTTCCTGTGTGTAATGAGAGATCTTTAATTTATAAGGTCTAAAAATTTATGTGGAATAGAGTAGTAGATTATTTAATAATAGCTTTTTGGATTGCTACAGTTATTATATACCCTATGATGATATCGATTTATGTTACTCTTCCTCTATTTGTTGGATTTGCTGGATTAGTATTAGTTTTAGGAATTGATGAAGAGAAGTATTTATATATACTATTTTCTTTAATTTATATGATTAACTTAGAGATTAATCTATCTCTTCCTTTACTGTTAATACCTATATCAACAGTATTTTTTTATATATTTGTTAAGCCAAAATTAGAATATATTAAAATATGTAAAAGGTGTGTTTATATAGTAACAGTTTTATCTATAAATATAATATATTTTATTTTTTTAGCAATTTATGATTTTATAAATTCTCAAAGTAGTATTAATTATGATATTTTAATAATATACTCTTTAATATATGATATTATAGCAGCGGTTTTGATATGAGATATAAATTAATTATGTTATTAATGTTTACTATTTGGGCTTTAATGATTAATAGGTTATATGAAATTAGTATTAAATCAAATTTTTACTATGATAGATTAGCAAAAGAGAATGTTGAGCAAAAAAGTACCATCAAACCAATTCGTGGTGAAATTTTAGATACAAATGGTAAGTTATTAGCTAGTAATAAAATAGGATTTTCATTATCTATTAAACCACATTTAAAAATGAATAGTTTAGAGTTTAATAAAACTATAACTCTATTAAAAGAGTCTTTTAAAAACTTAGATGAAAAGTTACTTCGTAAAGTTTATAAAAAGAAAAGTTCTCCATATAATCATAAGTTTATACAAGTTATTGATTTTATTGCATATGATGATATGATGAGAGTATATCCAAAGTTAAGTTTAAATAGTGATATTAAAATAGAAGCATCTACAAAGAGATATTATCCATATGGAAAATATCTGTCACATGTGATTGGATATATTGGAAAAGCTAATAAAAAAGATGTAGCAAAAGATGAAGTTGTAAAAGATGTTGGAAGAGTTGGAAAAGCTGGTTTAGAGAGGTATTATAATAAAGTTTTACAAGGGGAATTAGGTCATAGGGTAGTAAAAGTTAATGCTTATAATAAAGAGTTAGAAGAGTTGGAATATAAAGCTCCTAAAAGTAATAGAGATATTAAACTTAGTATAGATGTAGAGTTACAAAAATTTATTTATGATAGTGTAGAAGAGCAAAATATGTCAGCAGTTGTAATTGTTATGAAAACAACAGGAGAGATTTTAGCAGCTGTTAGTACTCCAAGTTATGACCCAAATCTTTTTGTTGATGGTATTAGTTCTAAAGATTGGAAAGAGATACAAAGTAATTTAGAACATCCATTTACAAATAAGTTAGTTCATGCAACATACCCTTTAGGTTCAGTTATAAAAATGGGTGTTGCACTTGCAGTAAGTAAAGAGAGTGTAGGCGAAATTTTAAAGCATGAATATTGTCATGGGTATATGCGTATAGGAAAAAGTAAACATAAATTTAGGTGTTGGAGTCATTGGGGGCATGGTGATGTAGATTTAAGAAAATCTATTAGAGAGAGTTGTGATGTTTTTTATTATCAAAAAGCATTATATATTGGTATAACTAAAATGGCTAAACATTTAAGGGAGTTTGGCTTAGGGGTAAAAACTGGGGTAGATTTGCCAA
Source organism: uncultured Nitratifractor sp. (assembly GCA_964389865.1). GTDB lineage: Bacteria > Campylobacterota > Campylobacteria > Campylobacterales > Sulfurovaceae > JAADEQ01. The sequence goes on along the minus strand of CAYMGA010000007.1, from coordinate 7,012 downwards.
AAGAGTATCATGGTATTATACCTGATAAAGAGTGGAAAAAGAAAAAGTATCATAAACCTTGGTATAAAGGAGAAACTGTAATTGCTGCAATTGGTCAAGGAGCTACCAATGTTACTGTAATGCAAGTTGCAAGATATACAGCACTTTTAGCAACAGGTAACTTGGTAACTCCACATTTTGCATCATATATTGATGGTCAACCTTATGTAGAACATAGTCAAAAAATAGAGTTTAATAAAGAAATTTTAGAAATTGTTAGAAATGGAATGTATGATGTTGCAAATAATAAGAGAGGAACAGCTTATAGAGCTTTACATAATTTACCAATTATTGTAGCTGGAAAAACTGGAACAGCACAAGTTACTTCTATTGCTCAAGATGTTAAAAAAAGAGCAAAAGAGAGTGATTTAGCATATTTTAAAAGGTCTCATGCATGGCTTAGCACTTTTGCTCCTTTTAAAAATCCAAAATATGTTGTTTCAATGATAGTTGAACATGGAGGACATGGTGGTAGTACAGCTGGTCCTATTGTTGCAAAAATATATAGATGGATGTATCAAAAAGGATATTTTGGAGAACGCTCAAAAGCGTTTTTATTAAAAGAGTTATACTAAAAACTACAGAAATTAATCAATATCTTTGATAAGTAGTAACCTGAAATTAAAATCGAATATAACATCAAGGAGATAGGGGTAGAGGGGAAGAGGTGTATAGGGAGTAGTATCAAATTTATATAAAAAGGATTAATTTTGAACAATATATTAATTATATCAACTGGTGGAACTTTTAATAAAGAGTATAATAAAATAAGTGGAAATTTAGATATAGATACAACCTCTAAAGCATTAAATAGTATAACAAAGCATTGGCTTACAAAGTTGAATTATATAAATATAATCAATAAAGACTCTTTAGATTTTAATATTCAAGATAGAAAAAAGCTATTAAAGAGTATAAAAGATAGTAAATATAGTAAAATTGTAGTAATTCATGGAACTGATACAATAGATATTAGTGCTAAATTTATAGATAGTGCTAAATTAAATAAAACAATTGTTTTTACAGGTGCTATGGTTCCATTTTCAATCAATCCTATAGAAGCAACTGCTAATTTAGCTTTTGCCTTAGGTTATTGTAAATTAGCACCATCAGGTGTATATATAGCTATTAATTCTGTTGCACAAAAATTTGATAGAGTTATAAAAAATAGGGAATTAGGGAAGTTTGAGTTACTGAAAACTACCAAAATAAATTAATTTCAGGTTACTACTTATCAAAGATATTGATTAATTTCCGTAGTTTTTATAACTAATATTACCTTAATATACGGATATGAAATTTTTAGAACATCCCTTAATAATTTTATGATAAAATAGCATAAAAAATTTTAAAGGCTACTTTATGATAATGAAGGGTAAAAAAGGTGTAGTTTTAGGTATAGCAAATAAAAAGTCTATAGCATATGGTATTGCAAAAGCTTGTAAAGAGCAAGGAGCCAAATTAGCAATTACTTATTTAAATGAGAGATTTCAAAAAAAGTTAGAACCTATTGCTAAAGAGTTTGGTTGTGAAGAGAGGTTATATCCTTGTGATGTTACTAAACCAGAAGAGATAGAGGCTCTAAAAGAGTCATTAGAGAAAGATTTTGGAAAAATAGATTTTATTGTTCACTCTATTGCATTTGCACCAAAAGAGGGTTTGAGTGGAAGATTTGTAGATATTAGTAAAGATGCATTCTCTATTGCAATGAATATATCTGTATATTCACTAATAGAAGTTACTCAAAAGTTAAAGCCAATTTTAAGTGAAAATTCATCTATTTTAACTCTTAGTTATTATGGAGGAGAAAAGTATATTCCAAATTATAACTTAATGGGTGTAGCTAAATCTGCTTTAGAGATGAGTGTTAAGTATTTAGCAGAAGATTTAGGGAAAGATGGAATTAGAGTTAATGCAATTAGTGCAGGACCAATTAAGACTCTTGCAGCTGCTGGAATTGGTGATTTTAGTTTTATGTTAAAGTGGAATGCCGCTCATGCACCTTTAAAGAAAAATGTTACAATTGATGAAGTTGGAAATAGTGGAATGTATCTACTTAGTGATTTAAGTAGTGCTGTAACTGGAGAGATTCATCATGTTGATAATGGGTATAATATTATGGGTATGCCAGCAGTTAAATTTGATGAAAATGGGAAACCACATATCGCGTGGAATGGTGAGTAAGTTTAAATTAATAAAATTTAGATAAAATTCCAATCAATTTTGCAATATTAGATACTTATTGCGAAAAAGCAAATAATTTAAGGATGTAGAGAGATGAAAAGAACATATCAACCACACAATACACCTCGCAAGAGAACACATGGATTTAGAGTTAGAATGAAGACTAAAAATGGTAGAAAAGTGATTAATGCAAGACGCGCTAAGGGTAGAAAAAGATTAGCAGCATAAAAGATTTTAATAGATTAAACTCTACGAAAGAGTTTAATATTATTTATTCCAAACCAACTCGTATATGGCATACAGAGTGGTTTGTTTTGTTTTATAAAGCTTCTTCAGTTAAAAAGGTTGCATTTGTAGCTAGTAAAAAAGTTGGAAATGCAGTATATAGAAATAGGGCAAAACGATTGCTAAAAGCACACTTTATTAACTATTGTGATAATTTAAAATCTGGACAATATATTTTTGTAGCAAAACCTCCTATTATTAATAGTGACTTTAAAATTATAGATAATAATTTTAAAAAAATATACTCTAAATTACATCTTTTGTAAACATTATTTAAAAACTTTATTAACTTCTTTATCTTCATATTCGATATTTAGAGACATTTAGATATAATTCTACCTTAAACTAGAAAAGTATTAATTCTAGTAAAAAATATATTATAAAGGTTATAGGGTTTGGAAAAGTCGGATATGAATAAAAGGTTACTGTTAGCATTAGTGCTATCATTTTTGGTTTTAAGTTTCTATGGGTATTTAATGCCTAAAGATAGTATGGCTAAAGAGTCTAATAATAGTAAAAGTAGTATTGTTAAAGAGACAAGCAAAGTAAAAAATGATGCACCTAGTGCACCTAAAACGAAAGTAGTTACTAGTTCAAAAGAGTCAATATCTCAAGCTATTGTAACACCTAAAATTATCTCTTCTGTTGCTAAAGTTGAGACAAAAAAATATACTTTAACTTTTGATAATTTAGGTAGAGTAAATTCTGTAATTTTAAAAGAGAAAAAGTATAAAACAGAAAACAATAAACCATTAAATTTAATTAATGAAAATACAATAAAACCTTTTGAAGTTAGATTTAAAGATGAAAAACTAAATAATTTAGCATTTTCTACAAACTATAGTGTGAGTAGTAAGAGTATAGATGCAACAAAAGAGCCACAAACTATTACATTAGAGCAAAACTTAGGCAATAAAAAGTTAATAAAGATAGTAAAATTTTATCCAGATGGTCACTATGATTTAAAGGTGGATAGTAAAGGATTAAACTTTTTTATTACTCCAGGCTTTAGACCAACTGTAGATAAAAGTAGATATTTAGTTGTTAGAGGAGTAATTGTTAGAGACTCTAAAGGGGTTATAACTACTTTAGAGAGTGGAGATGTTAAAGAGGTTCAAAGTTTTAATGATACAACTGTTATTTCTGATACAGATAGATATTATGCAACAATATTTTATAAAAAGAGTGGAGTATTCTCTTCAACTGTAGCACCAGCAGGTATTAAAGGTTATGAAAAAGACCCAATATCATTTGTATCTGTAAATAGTAATATAGATTTATCTGGATATATTGGACCAAAAGAGTGGAAGTTATTTAGTAATTTAGACCCAAAACTTACTGATGTTATAGAGTTTGGTTGGTTTACATTTTTAGCTAAGCCTTTCTTTAAAGTTATGTTATCTATTTACCATTTTGTAGGGAATTGGGGTTGGGCAATTGTTTTATTTACTCTTTTAGTTAAAATTGTTTTATTCCCTCTATCTTATAAGGGGCTTATGTCTATGCAAAAGCTTAAAGATTTAGCTCCAAAAATGAAAGAGTTAAGAGAGAAATATGGTAAAGACCCAGCTAAGATGAATCAACAGATGATGGCACTTTATAAAAAACATGGTGCTAATCCTATGGGTGGATGTTTACCAATGTTGCTACAAATTCCAATTTTCTTTGCACTATATAGAGTTTTATTAAATGCAGATGAACTACAAGGTGCACCATGGATTGGTTGGATTACTGATCTGTCTCGTCAAGATCCATATTATATTTTACCTATTTTAATGGGTGTAACAATGTTTTTACAACAAAAAATTACACCAAATACAATGACTGACCCAATGCAACAAAAGATATTCCAGTGGTTACCAGTATTAATGACTTTCTTTTTCTTAACATTCCCATCTGGATTAGTTCTTTATTGGTTAGTAAATAATATTTTAACAATAGCACAACAATATTATATTAACAGTGCGTATGAAAGATATAAATTAAAGATGAAAGCATCAAATAAGCGTTCGGAGTCTTAAAATGATAAAGAAATTTGAAGCAAAAAGTATAGAAGAAGCTTGTGAATTAGCTTCTAAAGAGTTAAACTGCACAATAGATAAGTTACATTATGAAATTATGCAGTATCCTTCAAATGGAGTTTTTGGGCTTTTTTCTAAAAAAGCAATTATTGCTGTAGTTGTTGAAAAAAGCTTAAAAGATAAAAAAGATGCTAAAGAAGAGATAGTAGAAGTAAATAATAGTGAAAAAGAGATAAAAGAGGAAAAAGTTGATGATAAGAAAGCTCAAGCTATAGAGACTATAGAGGAAGAAAAAACAAATTTAGAACCTAAGCTTGAAGATTCTGAAATTATAGATTCATTTTTTAATAGTGATAGTAAAATTGAACAAGAAAAAGTTCAGAATATAAGTGCCCAAGAACTTGAGAGTCAAATTAAACAATTATTTAGTTATAGTTGTTTTAATTTAGATACTATAGAGGTGGATATTGAAGACAATACTGCATATGTATTTATAGATGGAGAAGATGCGGCACTTTTAATAGGTAAAGAGGGGTATAGATATAATGCTCTATCTTATATTCTATTTAATTGGATAAATGTAAAGTATGGTCTATATTTAAAGTTAGAGATAGCACAATTTTTAGCTTCTCAACAAGATATGATAATTCATCAGTTACAGCCAGTAGTAGAGCATGTTAATAAAGAGGGATGGGGGAGAACTAAAGAGTTAAATGGAATTTTAGTTCAAATTGCATTAGAGTATTTAAGAGATACTTTCCCTGATAAGTATGTTGCTATAAAAAGAGCCAAAAATGGTGAACGATATATTATTATTAATGAATTTAATCAAAGATAATGTCAAGTAATACAATAGCCGCAATTGCAACTGCTAGTGGGGTTGGCTCTATTGCAATTATTAGATTAAGTGGTGAACAAGCTATAGAGATTGCTAATAAAGTTATAGATAAAGAGTTAACTCCAAGAGTAGCTACTTTAAGCTCTGTTTATAATAAAGAGAATATATTAATTGATCAAGCTATTGTTATCTATTTTAAGAGTCCAAATAGTTTTACTGGTGAGGATATTGTAGAGTTTCAATGTCATGGTGGTGCTATAATTGCACAAGAGATTTTGGATAGTTTAGTCTATTTTGGTGCTAAATTAGCCAAACCAGGTGAATTTACACAAAGAGCCTTTTTAAATGGAAAAATAGACCTTACAAAAGCAGAAGCAATAGCTAAAATGATAGAGACCAAAAGCTTAGATGGTGCAAAAATTTTAGCTAGACAGCTTAGGGGTGAGTTGGGTGAATTTATTAATAAAATGCGAGATAGTTTATTATTACTATTATCTTATTCTGAAGTAATGATAGATTATGCCCAAGAGGATATAGATGAAAATCTTATTTTAAATTTAGAGAGTAAGTTAAAAATAGTAGAAAAAGAGTTAGAGGATATTGTTAACTCTACACATAGAAGAATGGGCTTAATAGAGGGATTTTGGTTATCGATTATAGGTAAACCTAATGTTGGGAAAAGTTCTATATTGAATAAGATGTTAAATTATAATAGGGCAATTGTAAGTGATATTGCTGGAACTACAAGAGATAGTATAGAAGAACAGGTTAAGATAGGTTCACATATTGTAAGAGTTGCTGATACAGCCGGTATTAGGGAAGCTACTGATATAATAGAAAAACTAGGAGTTGAACGCTCTATTGAGTGGTTAGAGAAGTCTGATATTGTAGTAGCTGTATTTGATGCTTCAAATAATTTAGATGACGAAGATTTAAAAGTAATTGAACTTATTAAGAGTAGTAATACAATAGAGAATGTAGTAGTAGTTTTAAATAAGATTGATATTAGTTGTAAAATTGATAAATCTGTTTTTTCATCTTTTGATATAATAGAGCTTAGTGCTAAAGAGTCAGTTGATATATTAATTGATAAGCTAGAAGATATTTTAAATAGTTTTTCTAAAATAGATGAATTAATGTTAATATCTAATAGGCAAGTTGAATCTGTTAATAAAGCTTTAAGTGAAATAAGAGACTCTTTTGAGCCATTAAAAAGTAGAGAATTAGAGTTTTTTAGTTATCATATCAATATTGCTATTGAAGCTTTAAATGAGTTAACTAGACCATATAGATATGAAGAGATGTTAGATAAGATGTTTAGTGAGTTTTGTCTGGGTAAATAATATTAACTTGAGTTTGATATAATATATACTGAAAATTATGGAAATTAATATCCTTGCTAAAAGCTAAAGGCATAAAGCTAAAAGCTTTTTGTTAGTTGTAAAAGAATATAGGAGCAAAGGTGTAGAAAGAAGTGTACAGATTTTTTCTATTTCTAATTTTTGATTTAAATAAGCCTTTTGCTTTATGCTTTTAGCTTTGAACTTTAAATTAAGTTTAATTTATATCAAGGGAGAAAAGTTAATTTTCGTAGTTTTAAAGATATATATTATTTTTTACAATAAAGTGATTAAAAGGAGTTTAT
>CAYMGA010000006.1:10483-17116 GCA_964389865.1 uncultured Nitratifractor sp. | reverse complement strand
AAGTTCCACTTAAATGCTCTGTATCAATTGCAAAGAGTTGGGATAAGCTTAAATAGAACTTAAATTATTATATTGATATTAGAGTTTATACAAACAATAGGAAATATCTGTATAATTGCAAAAAAATTAGCTAAGGAATATATATAATGATTAAAAAACTATTTTCAATGAAAGCTGCTGTATTAGTAATGCTAATATTTGCATCTTCTATAGGTTATGCTACATTTATAGAGAATGATTACGGAACACAAACTGCAAGAGCAGTTATTTATGATGCTACTTGGTTTGAATTACTACTTTTATATTTTGTTTTAATTATTATATATAATATTTTTAAATTTAAAATGTATAAAAGAGAAAAATGGGGGCAATTAACTCTTCATTTATCTTTTTTATTAATAGCTATTGGAGCAGCAACTACTAGATATGTTGGATATGAGGGAATTTTACATTTAAGAGATGGTCAAAGTAGTAATAAAATGGTAAGTGACTATATGGCACTTATATTAAATATTGAAGATAATGGAAAAAAATATATATTTGATAGAAAATTAGAACTCTCATCTATGAGTAAAAATAGAGTTAGTAATAAAATTCAAATTGGTAATAAAGAGGTTAATATAGAGCTTATAAAGTATCTTCCAACGGCTAAAAAAACTCTTGTAGATAGTAAAAATGGTAGTGAATATTTAGAGTTGATGGTCTCTAGTTTAGGTCAAAGGGGTGGTGTAGAGTATTTAAAAAAGGGTGAGAGTTTAGATTTAGGTAATTTTGTATTAAGTTTTGACTCCAAAGATAAATTTAATAAAGATGTTGTATTAATCAAAAAAGATAAAAATGGAGAGTATGTTTTAGATTATAGTGGAGATATTACTACAAAATCGATGGATACTTTAGAGAATAAAATTTTAAAAGCAGGAGAGCATAAATTTACTAAACGAACACTTTATACTCTAAAAGGTAGCAACTTTGTTTTAAAAAATGCTAAAGAGAGTGCTAAAATAGAATATACTTCACCATCTCTTAAGAGTGGAGGAGCTTACCCTCAAATGATTACTCTAAAAGTTACAAGTGGAAATAATAGTAAAATTGTATCTTTATTTGGTAAAAAAGGTGAAGCAACAGAGCCTAAGAGAGTAGCTATTAATGGATTAAATATAGATTTCACTTATGGCTCAAAAGTTATTAATTTACCATTTGCTATTAAATTAGATAAGTTTGAGTTAGAGAGATACCCAGGTTCTATGAGTCCATCTTCTTACTCTAGTTATGTTAAAGTGATAGATAAACAGATGAATAAAGAGTTTGATTATCATATTTTTATGAATCATGTTTTAGATTATAGAGGTTATAGATTTTTCCAATCATCATATGATATGGATGAAAAGGGTTCTGTTTTAAGTGTAAACCATGACCCTGGAACTTTAATTACTTATATAGGATATTTAATGTTAGCTATAGGATTTTTATGGAGCTTTTTATCACAAAAGGGTAGATTGAAAGCTTTACTTAAAAAATTGAAGAAACTAGAGCAAAAAAGTGTTGCAATAATCTTACTTTTAGGTGCAATTGTATCTACTACTCCAACTTATGCTTCACAAATTGATGCAAGTTCAATAACTAAGGAAGAGTTAAATCAGATACAAAATATTACTAAAGAACATGCTCAAAAGTTTGGTAATTTAATTGTTCAAGATAATAGTGGTAGAATGGAACCAATGGATACTCTTGCGATGCAAGTAGTCAAAAAAATATCTTCTAAGCGCTCATTCTTAAATTTAGATTATAATCAAATTTTTGTTGGAATAATAGTAATGCCGGATATTTTTAGTAAATTAAAGATGGTAAAAATATCTCATCCTCTATTAAATAAAAAGTTAAAGTTACCAAAAGGTGCATCTTATGCTTCATTTAATGATTTTTTTACAAATAATGGTAAGGGAGACTATCTTTTAACTGAAGATTTAAATAGAGCAAGGGCAAAAAGACCAGCAAAAAGAAGTAAATATGATAATGAAATTATAAAAGTAGATGAAAAATTAAATGTATTTTATATGGCATCTCAAGGGGTCTTATTAAAACTTTTCCCTAAACCAAATGACCCTAACAATAGATGGTTTAATCCTATAGATGCAATAAAAGCTTTTCCTAAAAAAGAGGGTGAAGTAATTAGATATATAGTAGGTAGTTATTTAAAAAGTGCACTAGAGGCTACAAAAACTAAAGATTGGAAAAAGGCAGATGAAGCTATAGATGTAATTTCAAACTTTCAAAAGTTTTATGGTTCTAAAGTTATGCCAGATAAGCAGAGAGTAAAAGCAGAAATTTTATATAATCATATAGATATATTTAGTAAATTAATTCTACCATATATAATAATTGGATTTGCTCTTTTAATATTTACATTTTTATCTATAATTAAACCTAATCTAAATATTAAGTTAATTACAAAAATAGCTGGAGTATTATTAGTTATAACTTTGATTTTGCATACAATTGGATTGTTAGCTAGGTGGTATATTGCAGAACATGCTCCTTGGAGTAATGCTTATGAGTCTATTCTTTATATAGCTTGGGCTACTGCCTTAGCTGGTTTTGTTTTTGCTAAACGATCTCCTTTGGCATTTGCTGCAACTTCTATTTTAGCTGGAGTTTTCCTTTTTGTAGCATTTATTAGTAATATGAATCCACAAATTACTAATTTAGTTCCAGTATTAAAGTCTTATTGGCTAATGATTCATGTTGCTGTAATTACTGCAAGTTATGGATTTTTAGGGCTTGGAGCTCTGCTTGGAATGTTAGTTTTGATACTATTTATTCTAAATAAAAAGAGTAGTAAAGGAAATATTGTTAATTCTATAAAAGAGTTAACTATAATTAATGAAATTACACTATTTATTGGTTTAGCACTTGTTACAGTTGGTAACTTTTTAGGAGGTGTTTGGGCGAATGAGAGTTGGGGGAGATATTGGGGATGGGATCCTAAAGAGACTTGGGCTGCTGTTACAATTTTAGTATATGCAGCAGTTTTACATATGAGATATATTCCAAAACTAAACTCTATTTATGCATTTAATGTTGCTGCTGTTTTAGCATTTTTTAGTGTTATAATGACATATTTTGGTGTAAATTATTATTTAAGTGGAATGCACTCTTATGCTGCAGGAGACCCTGTACCAATTCCTCTTTGGGTATATTTTGCAGTAACTACTGTATTTGCATTAATTTTTATCTCTAAAAGATATAAGCTAGATGGAAAATTATAATATAAAAGAGTTACTAGATAAAGAGTTGCAATTTCGTGACTCTAAAGAGGAGTTAAGTTATGATAAACCAGACCCTCTTATGGTTGCTAAAAGATATAATGATGAATACATAGCTCTTATTTGTGCATTATTTGCATATGGAAATGCAAAACTTATAGTTAAATTTTTAGACTCTTTAGATTTTGATTTATTAAATCAAAGTGAAGATATTATAGCAAAAGAACTCTCAAATCACTATTATAGATTTCAAAAACCTCAAGATGTAATTGATATTTTTTTAACAATTAAGAGATTAAAAAGTATTGACTCTATAGAAAATATTGTATATAGTGGTTATAAACAAGAGGAATCTATATTAGATGGGCTTTGGAGTTTAATTAAAACTATTAGAGAGATAAATCCTAGTAATACACATGGATTTAATTTTTACTTTTTAAAACCTGCAAAAAAGTTATTGGGTGCAGGAACATATAAAAGATATTTAATGTATTTTAGATGGATGGTAAGAAGTAATAATTTAGATATGGGGCTGTGGAGTAAAATTGATAAAAAAGATTTAATTATGCCACTAGATACTCATACATTTAATGTTTCTAGAAGAGTAGGGCTATTAGAGCGAAAAAGTTGTGACTTAAAAGCATCTGTTGAATTAACAAATAAATTAAAAGAGTTTGATATAAAAGATCCAATTAAGTATGATTTTGCACTTTATCGTTTAGGACAAGAGAAAATTTTATAATTTTTGGTATAATTATTAAATGAAAAAATTATATTTACTACTAGTATTATCAGCAATATTGTTCTCAAAGAGTAATAAGTATGACTTAGATAAAGCTCATATATTAGCATCTAACTGGATTATGAATAAAAGTGACTTTTTAGATAGATATTTAGCGAATAAACATGATACAAAACATTTAAGTAATACAAAATTAAATATTGCTTATGAAGTGGGATTAAATACATCTGGTGGTCTCTCTAATAACTTTGATTTTGGACTATCTTTAAGGTTACCTCGTTTTGAAAAAAAAGTTAAATTAAAAATACAAAAAGTTAAAGAAGAGTGGAATGCTTTAGATAATAGTGGTAATGTTGTATCTAATGTTGGTTTAAGTAGTAGTATTAGTAATAAAGACAAGTATGATTTAATGTTACAATATAGAGGGCATAAAGGTAAAAGATCTTCTATTGGTTTAACTGGGGGTGTAAGGTTTAATAAAATATTTTGGGAACCTTATGTTGGAATAAAAGCTAAATATATAATTTTTCAAGAAGAAAAACAGGTTTTATTACTTAGAAATACTTTAAGATTTTATATCTCAGGAGAAATGAGAGATACTTTGTATAGTAAATATGTAAGACGACTTGGTATAAATAGTCAATTTGGTTGGTATAATAATTTAGATTATACTAGTAAATCTAATAAACAAGATCTAAAAACAGAGTTTGTTCTTCAAACATCAAATAATAATTACTCATTTTTTAGAACAGGATTTATAGCTTGGGCGAAATTAAAAAATTTTAATAATCCTAGAAAAGAGAATTTTGAAATATATACAAAATATCATAATAAAATGAGAAATAAGAAGTGGATGTATTATGAAGTAACACCAGCAATAGAGTGGAAAAGAAAAGATAATTTTAAGCCATCATTTACTCTTAAATTTAAAATTGGTGCTACTTTTGGTGGCACTAGGAAATAGTTGTAACTTATAGTAATATTTGACTCTCTTTTTTATTTTTATCAATAGGTAATCTTACTCTCTTTAGAGCTAATTTAAGTCTTTTTAGCTATAATCACTACAATTTTTAATTAGGAGAGATTATGGAAGAAACCATATTTACCTTTATAGGTTCACTGTTTGGTCATGGCGATATGTTAACAATTGGACATCTAATATTAGTAGTTGCACTTATTGTTTTAGTTACTACAATGGCTACTAAAAAATTAAATGTTGTACCTAGAGGTATGCAAAATATAATGGAGTTATACTTAGGTGGTGTTTTAAGTATGGGTAAAGATGTAGTTGGAGAAAAGTATGCAAGAAAGTATCTACCACTTGTTGCTACAATTGGTCTATTTGTATTCTTTTCTAATGTTATTGGTATTATTCCTGGATTTGAATCTCCAACTTCTAATATTAATGTTACTTTACCTTTAGCAATTGCAGTATTTATATACTATAATTATGAAGGTATTAAAAAGAGTGGTGTTGTTCACTACTTTGCTCACTTTATGGGACCTGTTCCTGCACTTGCACCATTAATGTTTCCAATAGAAGTAGTATCTCATATTTCAAGAATTATTTCATTATCATTCAGGCTTTTTGGTAACATCAAAGGTGATGACCTATTCTTATGGGTATTATTAATGTTAACACCATGGATTATACCTTTAGTTCCATTTGCAATGCTAAGCTTTATGGCAGTTTTACAAACATTTATCTTTATGATATTAACTTATGTTTATTTAGCAGGTGCAGTATTAATTGATGAAGAGCATAGTGACTCTCCAGCAGAAGAGATGGCAGCAGCTGCTACAGTATAAGATATGAATTTAAAGCCCAAATATATTAATATAATATTAAATCTTCTTTTAGGTGCAGCATGGGCAGCTGTGCTTTATGGTTTCTTTTTTGGTTTTTTTTCTACTCATGCAAATTTTTTTATCAAATTTATTAGTGGTATGATTCATGGAGTATTTGGACTATTTTTGGTTCTTTTAGTTGAAGCCTTATATAGATATTTTTTAAACCATGAAATATTAAAAGAACAATTAAATATTTTAAAAAAATTAGAAGAAAAAATTGATTAAATACGCAATTACAGATCCATCTTTTTTTAATCCTACTAATATTAATGATTACTTAAGATATAAAGATGTAGATTTTGTCTTATTTAGAGATAAAAAGGCTTCTTGTTACTCTCGTGTAGCACACTCTTTTATGCTATACTCTAAAAATTATAACTTTAAAGCTATATTACATCAAGATTATATACAAGCCAAAGAGTTAAATGCTTATGGAGTTCATTTAACATCTAAACAATTTATAGCAATACAAAGAGCTAAGGAGTTAGGACTTTTTGTTATAGTCAGTACTCATTCTAAAGAAGAGATACTAGAAGCAAAAAACAGTGGTGCAGATGCAGTAACTTTTAGTCCAATTTTTAAAACACCTAATAAGGGTAAACCAAAAGGTATAGAAGCTTTAAAAAATATCGTAGATACCATTAAAGATATAAAAGTTATAGCTCTTGGTGGAATAATTGCAAAAGAGCATATAGAAAAAATAGAAGAGACAAATGCGTGGGGATTTGCCTCTATTAGATATTTCAAATAATTTTTTGAAAAACTACGGAAATTAAT
>CAYMGA010000006.1:0-10383 GCA_964389865.1 uncultured Nitratifractor sp. | reverse complement strand
GATTTGCCTCTATTAGATATTTCAAATAATTTTTTGAAAAACTACGGAAATTAATATTCTTGCTAGCTGAAATCCCTTTATCAGATGTGAAGAAGCAAAAGTGGAAGGAAAAGATATAAGTAGTAACCTAAAATTAAAATCGAATATAATATCAAGGGGTATAGGAGTAGAGATAATAAAAATAATAATATGATATTACTCTCTATACACCTCTTCTCCTTTAAAACCTGAGTTCGAAACAATAAAGAGTTTTCAGCTTTATGCCTTTGGCTTTTAGCAAGAATATTAATTGATTTGGGTGGTTTTTAGTAAATTAGTAGATAGCAAGGATAACACCTTGCTATTGATTAATTAATAGACACCGTATTTCCCATCTTCTAGTTTTGTTATAACTCTTGTATTTCCATCTATGTCTTGGAATACAAAGAAGTTTTCTCCTGACTCTTCAAGCATCATTTTAGCTTCGTCAAAGTCTAAAGGTTTATATAGCTTTAACTCTAAAGGTATAAACTCATTTTCTAGTTGTTCCTCTTTTGTTGGGGTATCCTCTTCACCATTATCTAAGCTTTTAATGCCACCATTTTTATTATCTTTTAATTTATCTGCATAACGGCGAAGGTTCTTTTTTGCACGCTCTTGTGCTAAATCTATTGCTGCATAAAGATCTTTATCTTTTTGAGTAATAACAACTGTATGTTTATCTTTAACATTTATTACAAATTCTACTGTAAATTCACCTTTTTTATTTTGAGATAACACAATATTTGCAGAGATTACATCTAAATTATATTTTTTTATAACTTCAAATGCTGACTGTGCATAATTTTTTATAGGCTCAGTAAGCTCTATATTTTTTCCAACGATACTTGTGTTCATCTTTCATCCTTTATAAATTATTTTGTTTACACAAGATAATTATACCTTAATTCTTTTTTAAAGTAAATAGTGGAGACATTATAAATGTATCCATAGTATGCGAATAAGAGATAAAATTAGTGTAAAAGTTGCCAATATAATGGCAAATTTAATAGTTCTGCTTTTATCTACAATATTTATCATATTATCTAATCCAAACTGTTTTATTGTTAGAAAAAAGCTAACTATTCCTGTTAATGAACCAGCTAATGCTAAGCCTTGAGCTTGTAGAGGTTTGATTAAAATAAGGGCAAATATTATAAAAGATAATAAAGATATAGTAGCAATTTTTGCTGCTTTTGCTTGTTGATGGTTGGCATATAGCCATAGCGAAAATAGTTTACTTAAGCCATAAGGTATAAGACCTATCATATACATATCTAAAACTTTTGCAACTTCTATTGTATTTGCTCTTGTAAATGCACCTCTTTCAAAAAGTAACCATATAATTTCGTTAGAAAAAATTACAGCTCCAACAGTTGCGGCTGTTAATAGATAAAGTAGTATCCAAAAACCTCTTTTTAACTCTCTTAATGCTTTTGTTTGCTCTTTTGCTTTTATTTTTTTTGATATAGATGGAAAAATAGCAACTGATAGAGCAATAGCAAATAGAGCAAGTGGTAGCTGAAAAATTCTATTTGCATAATATAGATAACTAATTGAACCTGCAACTAAAAATGAAGCTAACCAAGTATCTAAAAAAGACATAATTTGTAGAGTAGAGTTCCCCCAAATAGCAGGAAAGAAATTTTTAAAAAATCTACTACTATCCTCTTTAACTTGTTTACTTTTTGCTTTAAAGTTATAAAACCCATAAGATATTATTTTTAATATTTTAAGTTTGTTAGCTACGATTAAGTGTAGTAATACTTGCAATATTCCACCCACAACAACAGACCAACTAAGTGCATATAGTATCTGCTCTTTAGTAGCATCTTTATATAAAAGCAAAGCAGTAATTATAGATATATTTAAAAGTGTAGTAGCAAAAGCTGTAGTAGCAAAATGCTCTTTATATTGTAGTAATGCACCTAAATATGTAACAATAAATATAAGAGGTAGATACCAAAATTGAATAGATACATATTTAGAAGTTACTAAAAGAGTAGCAGTATCAAATCCTGGGGCTAATATTTTACTAATTTGATATGAAAATAGGTTTACAAAAAGAGCAAGAGTTATAATTACACCAAGGAGTGTAACTAAAACTTTAACACTAAAGATAGTTTTATATTTTGCTGCAATAAATGATGGCATAAAACTTTGAGTAAATGCACCCTCTGCAAATATACGCCTAAAGAGGTTTGGTAGCTTAAATGCAACAGCAAATATATCGCTATATACATTTGCACCTAAAATAGAAGCCATAGTTAAATCTCGTATAAAACCAAAAATACGCGAAAATAGTATTCCACCACTATTAGAAAATATCGATTTTATTCTCATTTGTTTATCCTAAACCATTTGAAAGTATTATAACTATAAAATATTAAAAAACAAAATTTTAGGATAATAAATGATAGTAGCAATAGAGGGAGAAGTTGTATATAAAGAGCCAACACTTTTACATATATTTGTATATGGAATAACACACGAAGTGCATATTTCTGTAAATAGTTCGAGCAAAATAGATGAAACAAGGGTAAAACTCTTTACAACTCAAATAATTAGAGAAGATACAAATACTCTATATGGATTTTTAACAAGAGATGAGAAGAGAATGTTTGATACACTATTAAAAATAAATGGTGTTGGACCAAAAGTTGCATTAGCAGTTTGTTCTACATTTACACCAGAGACATTTGCTAAAATCATATCTTCTAAAGATGTTGGAATGTTAAAAAGAGTTCCTGGTATTGGACCAAAAGCTGCTAGTAGAATATTGGTAGAGTTAGCTGACTTTATTGTTAGTGGTAATGAAGATAGCTCAAGTTCTAATGCATCTATTTTAGAAGCGACTATGGCATTAGAGTCATTAGGCTTTAAAAAAGATGCAATTAAAAAAGCATTAAATGGCGAGAGTGGTAGTGTACAAGATTTAGTTAAAATTGGATTAAAAAAATTACAAAGATTATAGATTTTGAGTAAAATATATAAAAATATAGTAATTGGTGGTGGTGCATCTGGATTGATGTTTTGTGCTAATTTAAAGAGTAAAAAAGATACTCTTCTAATAGAACATAATTCTAAATTAGGAGCAAAAATTTTAATATCTGGTGGAGGTAGATGTAACTATACAAATATTAAAGTTAATGCAGGAGATTTTTTAGCTAAAAAGAAATTTGTAAAATCTATATTACATAGCTTTTCAAATAGTTATATAGATGAATATTTCAAAAAAAGAGGCTTACAGAGTATAGTAAAAAATGGTAGAGAGCTATTTTGTAAAAATAGCTCTAAAGAGATTTTAGATATTTTACTTAAAGAGATAAAAGGTATAGAAGTTGCCTTAAATTGTAAAGTTTTAAATGTTACAAAAGATAGATATTTTGAAGTTGTGACTACAAAAGGTAACTTTAAAACTAAAAATTTAATTATTGCTACTGGAGGGCTTAGTTTCCCAAAACTTGGTGCTACCTCTATTGGATATGATATAGCTAAACATTTTGGGCATAATATTATATCGTTATCTCCAGCTTTAGTTGGGTTTACTCTGCAACCTAAAGAGAAGTTTTTTAAAGAGTTAAGTGGTGTTAGTGTAGATGTAAATATTAAAGTTGCAAAAAAAAAGTTTAATGGCTCTTTACTATTTGCACATAAAGGATTGAGTGGACCAGCAATTTTGAATGCCTCTTTATTTTGGAAGAGGGGAGAAATTGAGATAGATTTTTTACCAAACTTTGAAATTGAATCTATATTAAATAGTAATAAATCAGTATCAAATCTTTTACCTTTACCCAAAAGAGTAGCTTTAACTTTTTTAAATAGTTTTAATATTATAGATAAGAGAACAAACTCTTTAACATATGATGAAATTATCAGATTAAAGAAGATAAAGAGTTATAAATTTGCACCTGCTGGAACTTTTGGTTACTCTAAAGCAGAAGTAACAAGAGGTGGCATAGATACAGATGAGATAAGTAGTGAAACTTTAGAGTCAAAATTGGTTAATAATTTATATTTTTTAGGTGAAGTTTTAGATGTTACAGGCAGACTTGGTGGATTTAATTTTACATTTGCATTTGCTTCAGCTCTAAAATGTGCTAGGAGTGGCAAATTTTAAATTTTTATACTAACTCTATCAAGGTTAATTAAAATCTATTTTACAAGTTATTTTTTTGCTTTATTTAGATAAAATAGAGCAGTTTGAAAGAGGAGAGTTAATGAAAAATAAATATAAAATTTTAGGAACTATTGCTATTTCGATAATAATATCTGGGTGTGCAAATATTGGAGGTGTAGGTTCTACTAATGAGTTAAATAGTGCACAAAAAGAGGAGTTTTTAACTATTTTGGAGCAAGATAAATACTCTTCTATGTGTGATTTAAATGGAATGTATGCTCAATATCAGCAAACAAAAGATGATAAGATACTATCTAAGCTTTTAGTAGAGTATGCTGAGAATTTAGCAAATGGTTGTATAGATATAGATAAGTTTAAATCTGCTCTTAGAGCCTCTAATCCTAATGCTAATTATGAATTTTATAAAGAGTATGTAAGCAGTAGTGATATATTTGCTAAATTGAAAAAAGGAGATAGTGTAACATCTATTTTAGAACCCTTTGTTCCACAAATGCCACAATTTTTTCCTTTAATAGATGCTTATAATAGTGCTATATCTCCTGTAACAAAGTATAAAATTAAACAAAATATAGAGAGAGTTAAACTACTAAAGCCTGATGGTTGGGATACTTATATAATGGTTAATGTTCCAGAATTTAAATTTAGACTATTTGAAAATAGACAAAAGAGTTTAGAATTTAATGTAATTGTTGGTCGTCCATCTTGGCCAACACCTATTTTTAGTAGTGAAATGAAGTATATTACAGTCCATCCAACTTGGAATGTGCCAGATAATATTGCAAGAAAAGAGGAGATTAAAAAGATTATAAGAGACAAAAGTTACTTAAGACGACATAATATGGTTGTTAAAAGAGATTATAGTTTAGATAGTCCAACTGTTGACCCATCAACAATTAATTGGAAAGAGTATCTAAAACCAGAGTGGAAAAATAGAGCCCTACCATATAAAATTATAGAGCAATCTGGTCCTAGAAATGCACTTGGGCATGTTAAATTTATGTTCCCTAATAGATACTCTGTATATATGCATGATACAAACAATAAAAAGTTGTTTGCATATGAGCAAAGAGCCTTTAGTCATGGTTGTATGAGACTTGAAAAACCATTAAAACTATTGGGTCATCTTGCAACTTATTATACAAAACAAAAGTTTGAAGAGGTTGATAAAATTTTAAAAGGGAAAAAGACAAAATATGTTAATTTGGCTACAAAAATACCTGTGCATGTTGTCTATTTAACAGCATATGTTGAAAATGGAATGGTTCATTTCTTTAATGATATATATGGATATGATAAAATTACAAAGTTAAGAGTCCCTACAACAATGGTAGAAAAAGAGGTTAAATCTAAATAATGGCAATTAAAGAGATTAAATATAATGGTAATAGTTACCCTATATCTTATATACAAAAGGGTAACTCTGATAAAGTAATTTTATTTTTACATGGTTGGGGTAGTAATAAAGAGATAATGTATGGCTCTTTTGGCAAATATTTAAATAATTTCAAACATATTTATGTAGATTTACCAGGATTTGGAAATAGTCCAAATAGTAATTTTTTAACAACAAACGATTATAGCAATATAATAGAACTATTTTTAAAAGAGTTAAATATAAAAGCAGATATTATAGTTGGCCACTCTTTTGGTGGCAAAGTTGCAACACTTCTTAAACCTACTACTTTAGTTTTGTTATCTAGTGCTGGTATTTTAGTGCCTAAACCTTTAAAAGTAAAAGTTAAAATTGCAATATTTAAACTCTTAAAGCCATTAGGTTTTTCTAAACTTAGAACGCTTTTTGTTGCAGATGATGCAAAGCAGATGAATAGTGGAATGTATGAAACATTTAAGTATGTAGTAAATGAAGATTTTGAGCATAACTTTAGTAAATTTAATGGCAAAGCTATACTATTTTGGGGTAAAAAAGATAGTGCAACACCATTTTGGACAGCTCAAAAAATTAAAGATTATATTAAAGATAGCAAGTTGTACCCACTCGATGGTGACCACTTCTTTTTTGTAAATCATTCTAAATTTATATCTGAAACTATAGAAAAAGAGTTATAAGGAGCTTTATGTATTTCATCAATTTTTTAGTCTATCTTTTGTTTGTTTTAGCACTAGGATACTATTTTATTACTACAGCACAGTGGTATAGTTATAAATTAAATAGAGTAATATTTCATCACACTAAACCACTTTGGAATATCTTCTATTTTTTAGTTCCTTTTGCTGCATATGAAGCACTTAATTTTGCAAAGCTTAATATTGCACAGCCAGTTTTATTAATTATCTATATAGTAGCACTCTATCTTTGGTATAGAAAATTAGATAAACCATTAGTATTTACAGGTAGAGTAAAAAGATTTTTTGCTCTACTTTTTATTGTATCTACTGCACTATATTTTTTAACAGATAAAAGTTTACTATTTATCCCACTAATAGTTGCATGGTTCGGTTCTGTTTTAATAGAGAAGCTATTATTTAATAAGTATATATATATGGCAGAAGATAAATTAGATAGTATGCAAGATTTAATTATTGTAGGTGTAACTGCAAGTTATGGTAAAACAAGTATGAAAAACTTTATTTCAGAATTACTTAGTAGTAAATATAAGGTATATGCAACACCAAGGTCTGTAAATACACTAGGTGGTATTATAAAAGATATTAATGTAGATTTGCCAAAAGATACAGAAGTTTATGTTGTAGAGATGGGTGCAAGAGAGAAGGGTGATATATTAGATATTACGAAAGTAATAAATCCACAATATTGTGTTGTTGGAGCTATTGGACCAGCACATATAGAGTATTTTAAATCTTTAGAAAATATTCGAAATACAAAAATGGAGATTATAAAAAGTAATAGATTAAAAAAAGCTTGGGTTCATATTAGCACAAATGTAAAGTCTAGTAATCCAAAAATTGAGTTATTTGGTCATGATATTAAAGAGATTAAAGCAACTTTAGATGGTGTATGTTTTACTTTAAATGAACATCGATATTGTGCAAATATATTGGGTGATTTTAATGCTATAAATTTAGCAGCTGCAATTAAGGTGGCTAAAGAGTTAGGTGTAAGCAAAGAAGATATTGAAAAAGCACTTAAAAATCTAAAGTCAGTTGAGCATAGATTGCAAAAAATAGAAGCTGGTGGTAAGATTATTATAGATGATAGCTTTAATGGAAATATAGATGGTATGCTCTCATCTTTTGAGTTGGCTTCTACCTATAATGGTCGAAAAGTAGTAATAACTCCAGGTCTTGTAGAAGTAGATGACTCTTTAAATATAAAAGTAGCAAAAAAAGCTAATGAAGTATTTGATTTAATTGTAGTAACAGGCGAGTTAAATTATGATATTTTTAGAGAGTATGTCGATAGTAGTAAATTAATACACTTAAAAGATAAGAGTAATTTTGAAGAGTTTTTAGCACAAAATACTAGAGTTGGCGATTTAATTTTATTTGCGAATGATGCACCAAGTTTTATTTAGGAGGTAAAAATGAGATTAGAAGATATAAAAAATGAGATAGAGAGTAAAGATGGAGTTATGTTATATTTTTGGGGAGATAATTGTAATGTATGTGATGTATTAAAGCCTAAAATTGTTAGTAGTTTTAATGAACACTTTCCAAAAATAGAGCAGATATTTATTGATGCTAAAAATAATCAAGATATTGCAGCTGCTTTTAGTGTATTTTCGATACCTACAACTATTGTTTTTTTAGATGGTAAAGAGTTTGCAAGAGAGGGAAGAGCGATGAGTATATCAGCATTAGTAGAAAAAATTAAAAGACCTTATGAGATAATGCTATCGTAAATTTATTTTGTTACTAAAGAGTTGTCATATTTATTGTCTTTGTAAATTATTTTTGATAAAATATAAAAAAAAGGATTATTATGAGCGAAGGAAGTTGCATAGGAAGGTATTTGGCAATTATAACTGTCCCTTTTTTATTTATTATATTTTTAGCGCTTAATTACTTTGGAATTTTAAGTATCTTAAATTTACACGCATACTCTTTTTATATATTAGTTGTAATATTTTTTATCTTTATACTATTTGTTAGTCATAATGCATATGTATCAGAGTGTAAAATCAAAAGTCAATTCTCATTAGTAAAAAATGATTTAGATAAGGCTCTTGAAAATACTGCTTTAACAATTGAAGGACAGACAAAATCAGTATTAAGTATAAGAGAGTTTCTTAGTGACTATTTTAGTAATATTAGAAATGATAATTTTGCAAGAGTGGCTTCTAGTGTTTTCCCAATGCTTGGGATTTTGGGGACATTTATAGCTATTGCTATATCTATGCCAGATTTTACAGTTAGTAACTCTAAAGAGTTAGATAGTGAAATAAGCAGACTATTATCTGGTGTTGGAACAGCTTTTTATGCATCTATCTTTGGTATTTTCCTATCTTTATGGTGGACATTTTTTGAGCGACTTGGTTTATCTAAAATAGAGAGGTTAACATTAGCATTAGAAGATGTTTACTCTAAAGATATATGGTCAAAACAGGAGTTATTAAGGTTTAAATATAATCAAAAAGCTATTATGGATAATGAACTTATTCGTGTATTAAGAGAGACTTTTAATTTAGATTTTATAAAAGGTATTAATAAAGAGCACTTAAGAAGTTATGAAGCTATTATTCAAAAGACACAACAAGGTTTAAAAGATATTGAGAATACTCTAACAACACAAGCTATAACATTAGCTAAAACTGCTAAAAATTTACAACAAAGTCAAGAGAGTGTAGAAGCAAAAATTAATTTAGAGAAAAATATAGCAGAGTTTAACAATAGTGCTAGAGAGTTAAATAATCTCTTAAGAGGTTTTGATTTAGGTTTAGATAATGCTCTTAATAAAATAGATAGTGAATTAGCACAAGCAGTTAATAGTATAGAAAAAATGGTTGAAACAGTAAAAAGTTTAAAAGAGTAAATTGTGTTTAAAAATAATAAAAGTAATATAGATAGTAACTTTTGGATATCTTATGCAGATTTAATGGCAGGGTTATTATTTGTATTTATTCTTTTAATTGGTGCTATTGTATCTAAATCTATTACACTTAGAGAAGATTTAAATAATAAAAGAGAAGCTTTATTTAAAGCTGAGCAAAATATAAAAGATAAAGAGTTTAAGTTATTAGATATTGTTAAAAAACTTAAAGAAAAAGAGAATAGTCTTAGAAAATTAAATATAAAAGTTAAGAAAAAAGATACTCAAATTACAAAACAAGAAGAGCAAATTAAGTTACAAAAAGATGAAATCTTTAAATTAAGAACTCTTCTTCAAGAGAGAGAATCAGAGTTATTGAAAAATAAAAATAAGTTAAATAAAACAGAAGAGAAGTTAGAAATTACTAAAGATACCCTTAAGTTAAAATCAGATGAGTTAAAGAGAATAAATCAGTTACTTATTGCTAAAAATACCTCTATAGATGAATTAAACTCTAAAGTAGTAATACTTCAAAATCTATTAAAAGATAGAAATAAAACTATTTTAAGTAAAGAGTTAGAGCTTAAAAAGTTTAAAGATAAAGTTTTAATTTTATCTAATAGTTTAAATAAAACTAAGCAAGATTTAAATATAACTAATGAAAAAATGCTTACTTTATTAGAAAATTTAGATAAAAAACAGAGTAGTTATGAAAAACTTATAAAAGAGCTTCAAGATAAGAGAGAAAAAATAAAATATTTAACAGGTATAAGACTTAGAATTATTGAAGAGTTAAAGAAATCTTTAGGTAAAAGTGTCAATGTAACTAAAGATGGCTCTCTTAAATTAAGTTCTTCTATTTTATTTGATAAAGGTAGTAGTAAATTAAAAGATGATGCAAAAGAGAGATTAAAAGTAGATTTTACAAAATATATAAAAACTCTTTTTGAAAATAGAAATATTTTGCCAAATATAGATTCAATAGTCATAGAAGGTCATACAGATAGTGATGGTGGTTTTTTATATAATTTAAAATTATCACAAGATAGGGCATTAGCTGTAATGAATTATCTATTGAGTTTAGATATATCTAAAAAATATAATTTACAAAAATATTTAACAGCTAGTGGTAGGTCATATTTAGATAGAATTTTATTAGATGGAGAAGAGGATAAAGATGCTTCTCGTCGTATAGAGATAAAATTTAGATTAAAAAATCAGAATGCATTTTATGAGATAGAGAAAATTTTAGATGAAGATAGATAAGTTTGAACCA
>CAYMGA010000005.1:0-17449 GCA_964389865.1 uncultured Nitratifractor sp. | reverse complement strand
GTAACCGAGTGTTACTTTTAGTGGCTGACACAGATTTTTTTACGGTCTCATATTTAATGAGAATTTTTTTGGTAAATTGAGGGTTTTTATATCTTCTTTTAGTAGGTATAGACTTTCGTTACTTTCTATTGTTATACTATTTTCATCTTTTTTGAATTTAAAATTAGCATTTGGTGCATGTGCGTATAGAAGGTCGCTTAAGTTATATA
Organism: uncultured Nitratifractor sp.; assembly: GCA_964389865.1. GTDB lineage: Bacteria > Campylobacterota > Campylobacteria > Campylobacterales > Sulfurovaceae > JAADEQ01. The sequence continues at coordinate 17,240 of CAYMGA010000005.1, read as the reverse complement.
TTAGTCCTAACCATTTTAATGTTTTTTTAGATGGTAAAAGTTCTTTATGCTCTTTTTTTATATTTTTATAAATTAATTTATCGCCTTTTGAGCGAATAATAGCAGCAATTAGTAGCATTTGTTTATGGGTATATTGCCAGTTTAACTCTTGTGTTGCTATATAGTAGCTATGTTTATGTTCATCATATATAGTTAAGGTTTTTCCAACATTAGAGATTTTAATTGCATCTAGTATTTCATTTAAATAACTTTTATTTTTATCTATTTTATCTTCTAAGATAGTATATAGACTCTTTGCAATTTTCTCTTTTTTCTTTGTATTGAGTTTTAGCATATCTAATCTATCTTTAATACTTATAATACTAGGATTTAACTCTTTAGGGAATTTACCACCACTTCCTCTTAGCATATCATTTAAAAATATACCTTCTCTAACACCTACACCACTTGTTATTACATTTTCTATATTTAAAAACTCTAATAACTCTTTAAAGATTAAAACTCCACCCTTTATTGTATCGTATCTATTCTCTTTAATATATAAAGATTCTAACTCATTATAGTTTTTAGCATTTAATATATTATCTATATGTTTATTGTAATGTTTAATATTATATTCAAAGGCATGAATTTTTTTATAACTATACTTATCTATCTCCATTATAGATTTAGCTAATGCCCTTAATACACCACCAATGGCTATTGCTTGATTTACTCTGTAGCTATTTGGAATTTTTTTAAGCTCTTGTTTAATAAAAGATATAGCATCTTTAAATTCTCTATTTTTATCAAAAAAAAGCTCTTTTAGGGTAAGAGTTCCTATATTTAAAGATATTGTATCTATAACTTTTTGGTTTTGAATTAAAGATATATCAGTAGAGCCACCACCAATATCTATAGAAATTGAGTTATTATTTATTGGTAAAAGGTTTTTTGCTGCTATTGCACCATAAAATGCTTCTTTATTTCCATCTATAACTTTAATTTGAAAATCAGTAGCTTTTTTTACTCTAGTCAAAAAGTCAAATTTATTAGGAGCATTTCTAACAGCTGCAGTTGCAACAATTAAAGTTTTTCTAGCTTTATACTCTTTAATAATTTTTTTAAAAACTATTAAAGCATTAATAGCTCTTTGCATAGCAAACTCTTGAAGTATCCCAGAGTTTTCAAAGCTATTTTCTGAAATTCTTACATTTGCTTTTTGTTGTGCAATTAAATGAAAGCCAAAACGGCTAGTTCTTTGATATATAACAACTCTTGCAGAGTTTGAACCAATATCAATAATTGCTACTCGTTTTGGCATAAAAATTATGCCTCATCTTCAAGTTGTTTAAGTTTATATTTAAGCTCTTCAATACTTTCGATATTATCTGGGTCTGTAATTATACAATCTACAGGACATACAGATATACATTGTGGTTCATCAAAAAAACCTACACACTCTGTGCATCTATCAGAATCTATTATATATATTGGATCACTCTCTTCAATCGATTCTGTTGGACACTCTTCTCTACACGCATCACAAGCTATACATTCATCAGTTATTTTTAATGCCATAAGCACCCTTTATTTTAAATTTTTATTATAATTACATTTGATTTATAACTTAAATACTCTTAAATAAACTTTAATAGAGTTTAATCTTTGTCAATTTATGGTTAATTGTAACTTAAAGAGTTAAAAGGTTAATTGGTAAAATGAGGGTAGCTACAGCGCCAGTGCCCATTTTTTTATTTTTTATACTTATAGTTGCCCCTATAGAATCAGCTGCACTTTTTGCTAAAAATAGTCCAAGACCAGTTCCTGATGAGTATTTAGATCGTTTAAATGGAGCAAATAGGTCTAAAGATTCTTCTATTCCTGAACCATTATCTTTGACTCTAATAACTAAATACTCTTTACATATAAAACTAGAAATTACTATTTTTTCACCCTTTGGAGAAAATTTAATGGCATTTTGTAATAAATTTTGTATAATATGTCTAAAGAGTGTTTTTTGTATTTTGATAATGAGTTTTTTAGGCTTTAATCTATTAATAATAAATTTTTCTTCTTTAATTGCAATAATTTCAAACTCTTTTATCATATTAGTTAAATAATCTATTATATCTATCTCTTTTGCCTCTTCAAATTGAGCGCCTTCAGCTCTACCAAATGCTAAAATTGAGCCTACTATATCATTTAAATTATTTATAGACTTAATATTTTGCTCTATTGCCTCTTGGTAATTTTTTATACTTTTATCTTTTTTTAGTAGTGCTACTTGACTTTTTGTCTTCATAACTGCAAGTGGAGTTTTTAACTCATGTGCAGCACCAATAAAGAGTTCTTTTTTATATACGATAAAGTTTTCAATTTTATTAATAAGTTGATTAATAGAGTTACCTAAAGGTTTAAACTCTTCAGGAATTGATTGTAACTCTATTTTATTTAATTTACTTTCATTCATTTTTGCTAATTTGCTACTAAAGTATTTTATAGGCTTAATTAACATTTTAGATAGAAAAAATGCATAAAATATAATTAAAATAAGTGATACAGCATTTAAAAAGATTATAGCTTTATATAATCTATTTTCAAATTTCATATTTTGTGTAATATCTTTAGTTAAAATTAGATAACTTTGACTTTGAAAATTATAAGGGAAAAACCCTTGCATAAAAAATTTTTGTTTATCTCTTATAATTCGAAAAAAGTTTGGTCTATAGTGCATAAAAGGTGCTGGAGCAATTTTTGCATCTATATTTAGGGTATTTTTTAATATATCTTTTTGTTTTTTTAATTCAATATCTAAATCTGGATATTTTTTAAGTAGATAATTTGCTTGGTGTTGCATTTGTGTTTGGATTTGTGAATTAGAGTTATATCTAATATATATAAAAAGTGAAAAAGAGGCTATTAAAACTAAAGTTGCCATAGCAACTGTTAATTTTAATAGAAAGTTTACTCTAAGGCTTAATTTTCGCTTGAAAAGCAAAATCTATAGCCTCTTCGTCTTACAGTCTCTACTGTTGTGATATTTAAAGGTTTATCTAGTTTTTGTCTAATTTGGTTTATTGCAACTTCTATTACATTAGGAGTTACCAGTTCTGGCTCTTCCCATATTGCATCTAGTAGCTGTTCTTTGGAAACTATTTGGTCGTTTCTCATTGCAAGATGTGTTAATACTTCAAAAGGTTTACCTTTAAGTTCTACACTCTCTCCTTGATATATAATTTTCTCTTCTTCAGGATTGATGATTAAATCACCCATATCAATAATATTACTTCCACCAAATCTAAGTTTTGCTTCTATTCTCATTAATAATACTTCAAAATCAAATGGTTTTTTAATATAGTCATCTGCTCCAATTTTAAGTGCTGCAATTTCACTCTCTTTATCATCTCTTGCTGATAAGACTATTACAGCTGTCTTTGAGCTTTTAGATTTTATCTCTGGAATTAGATCTATTCCATTCCCATCTGGCAACATCCAATCTAATAAAATTAGGTCATAATTTCTAATATCTATCATATATCTTGCATCATTTATATTTTCTGCAAAATCTGTTTGGTAGCCAAACTCTTTTAAACCATCACTTAGTGTTTGGTTAAGTGTTACTTCATCTTCTATTATTAATATTCTCATGCAAAATCCTAAAAAATTAAAAATTTCTTAAATTATACCATAAATATAGCGAGAATAGTGTTATTTTGTTATAAAAAAATATTTTTTTATAAAGTAATGCGGTATTTTGTGGATATGTAGGGAAAAATTTTAAAGTTTATGTTATACTTATTGTATTAAAATTACAAAATAGTGAGGGAGAGTTAATGAAAAAGATATTTATTGCCATTTTAGTTACAATATTTGCAACATTTTTATATGCTAGTAAGAGTATATCTATAGATTTATCAAAACAGAAAATTTATGCAAAAGAGGATGGAAGAGTTGTATTTAGTGGTCCTATATCTTCGGGTAAGAGTGGTCATGCTACACCAAGAGGCTCATTTAGAATTTTAGAAAAAGATAAATTTCATATTTCAAGTAAGTATCCAAAGCCAAGAGGTGGAGCTAAAATGCCTTATATGCTTCGTTTAACTAAAAGTGGTATTGCTGTTCATCAAGGGCATGTACCTGGATATCCAGCATCTCATGGATGTATTAGGGTTCCTAAATCTACTGCTATTAAACTTTGGAGATGGAGTAGGGTAGGTACAAGAGTTACTGTATATGGTAGTGCTTCTAACTTTAGATATGCAAAAAAAGAGAAGAGAAAGAAGATAAGATATGCAAAAGCTAAGAGTTATAAGTATAGAAAATATAAATCTAAAGTTAAAAGAAAATATGCAAAAAGAAAGAGTGTTTCTCATCGACATTATGCTAAAAAAAGAAGAGTTAGAAAAGTTGCAAGATATTATGCCAAAAGAGATGAGTATGAAATTGTAGAGATATATGATAGTTGGTAATTAAAAAGTATAGAGGAAAAGGGAGTTTCTTCTCAATGCCAATGAAATTTTATTGCTTAAAGCTGAATGCAAAAAGCGCAAAGCTTTCTAAGTAGTAATCTAAAATTAAAATAGAATATAATATCAAATAAGTGGTATAGGGGTAGAGGTGTGAAGGGGTAGAGGTAAAAATTAATAATATGACATTACTCTCTATACGCCTCTTCTCCTTTGCCCCTATACTCCTTTAAAATTTATTTGTATTTAATTTTTACTAGTTACTTACTAGAACAACTTCAAGGTTTCGAAAAAAGCTTTGTGCTTTGTGCCTTTGGCTTTTTGCTATTACCTTTTTTGAAATATGATTATTGTATATAGTCTTTGGGGTTATATAGTTAATGAGACTTTAGCATCTTTTAATATATCTGGTTTTGTTATTTTTATAGAGATTGTCTCAATATTTGAAAACTCTTTTAAAATAGCTTTTTTATTTGCAAGTAATGCATCTTCTAAAAGTTCAAATTCTCCTTTTTTAGTTGTCTCTTTTATAATATCACAAATTTTTACATAATCTATAAAGTTACCATCTTTATAGTTGTATGTAGCAGTTAGGTTTACTATAACTTTTTGTTTTATTTTTCTCTCAAAATCTAGTAAACCTATAATTGTATTAAAAGTTAAATCTTCTATCTCTATTTTCAAACCACTTTACCTTCTTGTTTTTTAATTAATCTTTTAATATTTGGAATATGTTTATAGAGTATTATAAATGCTATAACTAAAAGAGGTGTATGAGTAATAGTGCCTGGTAAGCCGTTTGGATAAATTATATAACTACTAATTATAATTGATAATAGTGCTATTAATGAAGCTAAAGATGAAATTTTAATGATTTTAGCAAAAATAAACCAAATAGCAAGAGCTATTAAAGTTGGAATAGGAATTAGGGTTAAAAGCACTCCAAATCCAGTGGCAACACCTTTTCCACCTTCAAAGTTTAAAAATGGAGTATAGCAGTGTCCAATAACAGCAAATACACCTATTGAGTATAAAACATAAGCATTTGCTCCCATATATTTTGCAACTAAAATAACAATAGCACCCTTTAGTGCATCTAAAAATAGGGTTAATGCCCCTAGTTTTTTTGCTAATTTTGGGTCTTTTTGTTTTAATACTCTAAGAACATTTGTAGCACCTATATTTCCACTGCCCTCATTTTTAATATCTACTCCACCAATATATTTTGCTAATATGTAACCAAATGGAATACCACCAATTAAGTATGCTGCAATATAAAACATACCATTAAAACTAACGAATAAATTAAAAAATCCTTCTAAAATAGAGCCTAGCATAAATAATCCTAATTTTTTTTAATATTTTACTATAAATAAACTTTGGTATAATAGCTTTAACAATTAATAATGGAGTTTTAATGGACTATAAAGCAGAAATTATAAGATTAAAAGAGAAGTTACCAGTAACTATTGTTGGGCATTTTTATCAAAGAGATGAAGTATTTGAAATGGCTGATATTATAGGAGATAGTTTAGAGTTAGCACGAAAGTGTCAAGCAGATGATAACCCTTATGTAGTATTTTGTGGGGTTGGATTTATGGGGCAGAGTGTTAAAGTAATTGCTCCAGAAAAAAGAGTTTTTATGCCTAAAATTGCTTGTTGTGCAATGGCTAGAATGATTGATGGTAGCTATTTTGATGATAGTGTTAATTATATGGTTGAGCGAGGTATTAAAAAAGAGGATATTTTACCAATAACTTATATAAACTCTGATGCAACAGTAAAAGCAAAAGTAGGGGAAATGGGAGGACTTGTATGCACTAGTTCTAATGCTTATAAGATTATAGAGAAAGGTTTAGAGAGTGGTAAAAAGATTTTATTTGTTCCAGACAGATGTTTAGGACAAAACTTTGCTAACTCTATGGGGCTTAAGAGTTGTGTAATAGGTGAGGGTGAGTGTGACCCAAAAGAGGCTGATATTATCTGTTTTAATGGTTTTTGCTCTGTTCACCAACTATTTACTGTAGATGATATTAACTTTTATCGTCAAAAGTATCCAGATATTTTAGTGGCAGTTCATCCAGAGTGTGACCCAAGCGTTGTTAAAGAGGCTGATTTTGTTGGTTCTACTTCTCAACTTATAAAGTATGTAAATGAGTTACCAATTGAGAAAAAGGTAGTTGTAGGAACAGAGTATAATTTGGTTAATAGAATGAGAGATAAAAATACTTATGTATTATCGGCAACTAAGCCAGAGTGCCCAACAATGAATGAGACAACTCTTGAAGATTTATATAGAGTTTTAAAATCTATTGAAGATGAAAAACCTATTAATGAGATTTTTGTTGAGCCAAATGTTGCTAAATATGCTAAATTAGCATTAGATAGAATGTTGGAGATTCAGTAGTGTATTTAAAAGAGCAAGAGTTTATAAAGTCAGCTCTGTTAGAGGATATTGGTAGAGGTGATCTGTTTAGTAGAATATCAGACTCTAAAGAAGTTAGTGGATATATCATAGCCAAAAGTAGTGGAGTTTTTGCAGGAGAAACTTACTTAATGGCTGCTAAAGAGTTATTTGATATTAAAGTTAATTTATTAGTAGAAGATTCTCAAGAGTTTAAAAAGGGGGATAAATTAGTTACAATTAGTGGTAATTCCAAAGTGTTGTTATCACTAGAGAGAACTTTGCTAAATATAGTTCTTCATGCAAGTTCGATTGCTACTTTAACAAGAGAGTATGTAAAGAAAATTAAACCATATGGAGTGAAGTTATTAGATACTCGAAAGACTCGTCCACTCTTAAGAGAGTTAGAGAAATATGCTATTAGATGTGGTGGTGGAGTAAACCATAGAATGGGACTTGATGATTGTTTAATGTTAAAAGATACACATTTAAAGACGATAGATAATTTGCAAGAGTTTATGCAAGAGGTAAGAGTAAAGATTCCATTTACATCAAAAATAGAGATTGAGTGTGAGAGTTTATCTATGGCAAAAGAGGCAATGAGTGTAGGAGCAGATATTATAATGTGTGATAATATGAGTTTAGAAGAGACAAAAAAAGTTGTTGAGTTTAGAGATGAAAATTATCCTCATATTTTAATAGAAGCTAGTGGAAATGTTACTTTAAATAGAATAGAAGATATTGCTAAGTGTGGAGTAGATGCAATTAGTAGTGGTGCAACAATTCATCAATCTTGTTGGATTGATTTATCTATGAAGATGGATTAAGTAATGGATTATAAAAAAGCTTCGCTAGAGTTTAAAAAATTAGTTAGTAAATATAGAAGAGTTACTATAATTTCTCATATACGACCAGATGGAGATACAATTTCTAGTGCATTAACTCTATATAACCTATTTAAAGAGATAGGAGTGACATCTGAGCTTGTTTGTAATGATGCTTATTTACCAAAAGAGTTTGCATTTTTAAATGGGTTTGATAGATTTAAACAAAAGATAAGTTATGATGATAGTTTAGTTATATGTGTAGATTGTGCAGTTGTTAATAGATGTGGTTTTGATTTAAGTAGTAAAGAGATAGTAAATATTGACCATCATCAAGATAATAGTAATTTTGGAGATTTAAATATTGTATCTATTGAAGCTTCTACAACATTAGTTTTATATAAACTTATAAAGGAGGGTTTTAGAATAACTAAAAATATAGCAGAGGCAATTTATACTGGACTTATAAGTGATAGTCAAAATTTTACAACATCTTTAACAAATCAAGATAGCTTTGATATTGCAAGAGATTTATTAAATTATAATATAGATATAAATTTTATTGCGAATAGAGTAAATAGATATAAAGCTTTATCACATATAAGATTAAAAGCTAAAGCGATTGATTCTATGCAACTTTTTGTAGATGGAAGTGTGGCTATAATGGTTTTAACAAAAGAAGATTTAGACTCAACTGGAGCTACTTATTCTAATATACATGGCATAATAGATGAGGCAATATCTTTAGCGACAGTAGATATAGCTATATTAATTGTAGAGTATGGTAACTCTTTAAAGGTATCTTTACGCTCAAAAAATGCAAATGTATCCAATATAGCTCGTATATTTGGAGGTGGAGGTCATAAAAATGCTTCTGGTTTTGAGGTTAAAGATGGTAATATTATAAATATAAAAGATAGATTGTTAAAAATTTTATAAAAGAATTTAAAGGATATATTATGAGAAGAAGAGGAAGAAATAGAAGTAGTGGTATAGCTAAATTAATGTTGACTCTATTATTTTTAATTTTAGTAGGTGTGGGGGCATTTTTTGTATATAATTTGCCACAATTTGAGAGAGTAGCACCAAAGATTATTATTAATGATAAAATTTATACTAATTTAAAAGACCCAATAAAAGTAACAATTGAAGATAATATTGCTATTAAAAAAGTTAATGTGTATGTGATTGATAAAGGAAAGAGGGTTGCAATATTATCTCAAATATTTCCTATGCCAAAAAAGAAAAATAGTATAAATATTGTAATTCCTAAAAAGTTTGCGAATGCAAATAGATTAGTAATAGAAGCTATAGATAATAGTAAATGGAACTTTATGAGAGGTAATATAGCTACAAAAGAGGTCTCTTTAGCAGTAGATAGGCAACCTCCACAAATTTCTGTTATCTCTTTTAGCCAATATGTTAGAAAGGGTGGAAGTGCTTTAGTAATATTTAATATTCACGATTATGGTGTAAAAAGAGTTTATATAGATGCACAAAATGGAGATCATTTTAATGCAGTTAAATATAAAAAAGATGGAGTATTTGTATCACTAATTGCTTGGAGTTTTAACAAAGATGAGTTTAATCCAATAATTATCGCAAAAGATTTAGCAGGAAATGTTAGTAAATATAGAATAGATTTTAGAAAATTAAATAAAAACTATAGAGTTTCTAAAATTAGAGCAACAGATAAATTTATAAATGGTAAAATATCAGATTTAATAACTTTAGATAGTGATTACTCTAATATAACAGAACCTTTAGCAAAGTTTAAAGCTGTAAATGAGTTAATGAGAAAAAAGAATGAAGATTATATACATAGATTATCATCTAAAGTTACTCCTGTAGTAGGAAAATGGGAAATTAAACCATTTTATCCTTTAAAAAATGGTAAGAGAGTTGCAAATTTTGGAGACCATAGATATTACTATTATAAAGACCCTAAAAAGATAATTTCAGAATCTTTTCATGTAGGTTTAGATTTAGCTAGTATTAAGCAAGACAATATCTATGCAAGTAATAAAGGTAGAGTTGTATCTACAAGATTAAATGGAATATATGGAAATATGCCACTAATAGATCATGGATTAGGACTTTATACTCTATATGGACATTGTTCAAAAGTTTTAGTTAAAAGTGGAGATAGAGTTCATGCTGGTGAAGTTATAGCTAAAACTGGAACAACAGGTTTGGCTTTGGGTGATCATTTACATTTTGGTATTTTAGTACAAGGAGTTGAGGTAAATCCTTATGAGTGGATGGATAAAAAATGGATAAAAGAGCATATAAATGCAATTTTTATCGAAGCTGATAAAAATTTAGGGTATAATTAGATAATTTATTAAACTCAATATTGCTAAGTGGGAGGATAAATGTTTCAAAAAACTATTAGCAAAAGTGTAGAAGTTGTTGGTATAGGGTTGCATAGTGGTGAACCAATTAGAGTTATTTTAGAACCTATGCCAACTAATAGTGGGATAGTTTTTATTCATGCACATAGCAATACAGAGTTAATTTTAAAACCAGATAATATATCTGATACAAAATTAGCAACAGTTATTGGTAAAAAACCAAATGCAATTTCTACAATAGAACACTTTTTATCTGCAATATATGCTTATGATATTGATAATTTAAGAGTAACAGTTTATGGTAATGAGATGCCAGTAATGGATGGAAGTGCAGTCTCTTTTTGTATGTTATTAGATGAAGCAGGTATAAAGACTCAAAATAGCTCAAAGAGACTTTTGATTGTAAAAAAAGAGGTAAAAGTAGCCAAAGATGGTAAATTTGCCTCTTTAAAGCCTTCTAAAAGACCAATATTTAACTTTAAAATAGCTTTTAATCACCCTATAATTGGAGAGCAACAATTTAGTTATAATTTTAGTAAAAAAAGTTATATAGAAGAGATAGCAAGAGCTAGAACATTTGGCTTTTTAAGAGATATACAATATCTTCAAAGTATAAATTTAGCTCTTGGTGCTAGTTTGGATAATGCTATTGGGTTAGATGATTCATCAATTCTTAATCCAGAAGGTTTAAGGTATGAAAATGAGTTTGTTAGGCATAAAATTTTAGATGCAATGGGTGATTTAATGCTTTTAAGTTATAGAGTTGTTGGAGAGTACAGTGCATTTGCTAGTAGCCATGAGTTAAATAATTTACTTACAAGAGAACTTTTAAATAGAAGTGATGCATATGAGATTGTTAAATTTGAAGAGTATGAAAATTCTAAAGAGCTTATAAAAGTTTTTGCATAAGGATTTAATTATAGAAGTTATTATAAATTCTCTTGCAAAACCAATGCAAATTGGGTTTTATAAAAGAGGCAAATTAGTTAAACAAGAAGAGTATGATGGTTTAACTTCTGATATACTTTTAGATATTGTTAAAGATATAGTAGATAAAGATAGTATAAAGAGATTTATCTATACAAATGGACCAGGTAGTCATATGGCTACTAAAATAACTTATGTTATACTTAAGAGTTTAAATATTATTAAAGGTATTGATATAGCAAGTGTTAGTGCTTTTGAGTTAAATGACAATAAACCTATAAAAGCTTTAGGAAAACTCTATTTTGTCAAAGAAAAAGAGACTATAATAACAAAAAGATTAGAAGATTATAAACAAAGCAGCTTTTGTATGCCAGATAGTCTGGATAATATAGATATATTAGAAAAGAGTGAACCAGATTATCATATAACTGCTGTTTAGTTAAGGTAAGGAAAATAATGATAATATCAGTACCTGCAACAAGTGCTAATTTAGGTCCTGGGTTTGATACCTTAGGATTATCTATAAATTTAAGAAATCAAATAACTATAAAGCCATCAAGATTTTTAAGTATATCTACAAAAGGTGAGGGTTCAAACAATCCAAAGATTAAAAGAAATAGTATGTTTTTAAATATATTTAATGAACACTATAAAAGACTTAGTGGTGGTAAATATAATACTTTTAGATTTGAGTTTATGAATAAAATACCAATTTCAAGAGGGCTTGGTAGTTCATCGGCTGTTATTGTTGCTGCTTTAACTGCTGCCCATGTTGCAGCTGGAGTTAAATATAATAAAAGAAAGATATTAAATTTAGCACTAAAGTATGAGCCTCATCCAGATAATATTACACCAGCTGTTATGGGAGGTTTTAATGTTGCTTGTTTACATGATGGTAGAGTTTATAGTAAAAAACATCGATTACCAAACTATTTAAAAGCAGTTTTAGTTGTTCCTAATAAAACAATATCTACAAATAGATCTAGAAATGTATTACCAAAGAGTTATCATAAAGATGAAACGGTATTTTCTTTATCTCATGCTGCATATATGACAGCTCTTTTTATGAGTGAATCTTGGGAACAGTTAAAAATTGCAGCAAAAGATAAATTGCATCAAGATAGAAGAATGTCAATGATGCCAGAGCTTTATAGAGTGCAATCTTTAGCACTAGATAATGGTGCATTAATGAGTACGCTATCTGGTAGTGGTTCTACATTTTTTACTCTCTGTTATGAAGATGATGCAAAAAGAATTGCAAACATTTTAGATGATGCATTTAGTGATTTTAGAGTAATGGTACATGATTTAGATAATTTTGGTGTTAAAGTCACTAGTTAGGAATTTGTGATATAATACGATGAGAAAATCTAATCCTATCAGAATGTGTATATCATGTCGTAAAAGGGAGTCAAGACAAAAGCTTATTAGACTACAAAAAGATCATAGTAATCTTATTAGATATAGTGGTGTAGGTAGAAGTTTTTACCTATGCACTAAGTGTATAGAGGGGCAACATATAACAAAAATTGTTGCTGGAAAAATGAAATTAGATATAAATCAAGTAAAAGAGTTTTTTAAGGAGTTAGTAGAGAATGTCAAAAATTAAAATTGAAGAGGTAGCTTTAGAGGCTGGAGCAAGTGCAAAAGATGCAGTTGAAAAAGCAAAAGAGTTAGGTTATAAAGTTAGAGCAAAAAATAGTACAATTACAGAAGAACAAGCAGAAGCTTTAATGGAGTATTTAATATCTGGTAAAAAGCCTGAAGATAAAAAGGCAAAAGTTAAAAAAGTTGTAAAAAAAGATACAATTGAGAAAAAGGCAAAAGATAAAAAAGAAGAGGTAATAAAAGAAGCGTTAGAGATACAAAGTGATAATAGTAAAGAGAGAAAGAAAGAAGAGAAAGTAATTAATAAAGATATTAAAGAGGCGAAAGTAAAAGAGAGTGAGCCTAAAAAAAGTACTCGTAAAAGAAAGGGTATAACTACAAAGCCTAAAGAGCAATCAAAAGAGCAGATAGAAGATGTAGCTACAGAAGAGATTAAAAAGAAAGCTCCTATAAAGAGAAGAGGTATAACAATAGTTAAAAAGAAAAATCCAAAACCTATTGTTAAAAAGAGTGGTGAAGCTACTTTAAAAACACAACCTTCTACTCCAAAGAAAAAGAAGAAAAAAACTCCAATAAGCTCTAAAGATAGTGGGAAAAAGTTAGATATTCAAGATAGATACTTAGGTGATAGTAATGAACTTTATGAAGAAGAAGAGGTTGTTTTATTAGATTTTTCAGATAAAATAATTTTTGAAGAGCAACAAAGACAAGAGTTAATTAGAAAAGAAGAGTCAAGAAAAAGAGCTGTTATGGGTGGTTCTCAAAAAAATACAGCAAATCGTGTCCAATATAGAAGTGCAGGACAAAGAAAGAAAAAAAAGAGAGATTATAAAAATAAAGAGACAGAAGTTAAAAAGGTAGATATTATTAAAATACCAGAAGATGTAAGAGTATATGAATTTGCAGAAAAAATTGGTAAAAGTGTTGGTGAAATTGTTAAAACTCTATTTACTTTAGGTACTATGGTTACAAAAAATGACTTTTTAGATAAAGACTCTATAGAGATTTTAGCAGATGAATTTGATGTTCAAGTAGAGACTATTAATCCATTAGATGAGTTAGATTATGTTGCTAAATATGATGCAATAGAAGATGAAAATTTCGAAGAGAGACCACCTGTAGTTACTATCATGGGGCATGTTGATCATGGAAAAACATCACTTTTAGATAAGATAAGAACTACAAAAGTTGCAGCTAAAGAAGCTGGTGGAATTACTCAACATGTTGGAGCTTATCAAGTAGAAAAAGATGGTAAAAAAGTTACATTTATTGATACTCCAGGTCACTCAGCATTTACACAAATGAGAGCTAGAGGTGCTCAAGCTACTGATATTGCAATTATTGTTGTAGCAGCAGATGATGGGGTTATGCCACAAACTAAAGAGTCTATATCTCATGCAAAAGCTGCTGATGTTCCTATAATTATTGCAATTAATAAGATAGATAAAGAGTCTGCTAATATTGATAATGTTAAATCTCAACTATCTGAAATTGGTATTATGCCAGTTGATTGGGGTGGAGAGTATGAGTTTGTTCCTGTTTCAGCTCATACTGGTGCTGGTATAGATGATTTATTAGAGACTATACTTTTACAAGCTGAAATTATGGAGTTAACTGCTGATCCTAAGAGAAAAGCAAAAGCAATAGTTTTAGAGAGTTCAGTTCAAAAAGGTTTAGGAACAGTTGCTAATATTATTGTTAAAAATGGAAGTTTGAGTGTCGGAGATAATATTATTGTTGGTATAACATATGGTCGTGTAAAAACAATGATTTTAGATGATGGAAGTAGAGCCAAAAAGATTGGTCCAAGTACTCCAGCTGCAATTGTTGGATTAGATAGTGTTCCAGATGCTGGAGATATATTAATTGGTGTAGATAGTGAAAAAGAGGCTAGAGAGATAGCAAATAAAAGAAAAGAGTTAGCAAGAGTTAAAGAGTTATCTAAAAGTACAAAGGTATCTTTAGATGAACTTAGTGATTTAATTGCTGAGGGAAAAATTAAAAAATTACCTATTATTGTTAAAGCCGATGTTCAAGGCTCTTTACAAGCAATTAAACAAGCATTAGCTGATTTGAAAAATGAAGAGGTAGAGATTAATATTATACATAGTGGTATTGGTGGTATTACAGAGAGTGATGTGATATTAGCAGATGCAAGTGAAAATTGCTATATTGTTGGATTTAATGTTAAACCAACAAGTGCTGTTAAAAATAAAGCTAAAGAGCTTGGTATAGAGATTAAAACTTATAGTATTATTTATGATTTATTAGATGATGCAAGAGAACTTCTTAGTGGATTAATGAGCCCTGTAGTAAAAGAAGAGGCTTCTGGTAAAGCTGAAGTTAGACAAACATTTAGTGTTGCAAAAATTGGAACAATTGCTGGTTGTGTTGTTATAGATGGTAAAATAGAGAGAAATTCTGTAGCAAAAGTTGTTAGAGATGGAAATATAATCTATGAAGGTAAAATCAGTTCTCTTAAAAGATTTAACGATGATGTTAAAGAGGTTTCAAAAGGTTATGAGTGTGGTATTATGCTAGATGACTTTAATGAAATTAAAGAGGGTGATATTATAGAAGCCTTTAAATTAGTGGAGGAGAAAGTTACTCTATGAATCCATCTGAAATAAAACGAAAAAGGACAGAGTCTGTTCTTAAAGAGTTATTGCCAGAGGCTTTCTCTATGCTTGATGATGAAGCTTTGCAAACTTTAGTTGTTACAGAAGTTGTATGCTCAAGAGGGAGATATGATTCTAAAGTTTTTTTAGATAAAACAGGTATTGATGAGGTTCAACAGGGGGAAATTTTAAAAAAGTTAAGAAAAGTACAAGGTTTTTTAAAAAATTATGTAAAAGAGAGTGAAGGTTGGTATCGCTCTCCTAATTTTAGATTTGAATTTGATGATCAATTAGAGAGAATTTCTAAAATAGATGAACTTTTTAAAAAGATAGAAAAAGAGTTAAAAGATGATAATTAAAGAGATTGAAAAGATAGTAAACTCTTATGGTGCAAATCTTTATGATAGTGAGATTGTAAAAGAGAATGATGATACTATTTTTAGAGTATATATTGTAAAGAGTGAAGGTGTGGATTTAGACCTTTGTGCAGATATTTCAAGAGATGTATCTCCACTTTTAGATATAACCCCACCAGTTAGTGGAGAGTATAGATTTGAAGTTAGTTCTCCTGGAATTGAGAGAAAATTAACAAAACCTAACCATTTTATAAACTCTATTGGAGAGAAAATTAAAGTAAAAGTCATTGGTGATGGTAAATATAAAGGGGTTTTAACTAAAGCTGATGATAATGGTATAGAAATAGAGACTAAAGATGGAGTTAAAAAATTTAACTACTCACAACTTGGAACAGTAAAAACTTACTTTGAATGGTAAGTTTTTCTTAAGACTTTTCTACTTAGTTTAGAGTATTCATAAACTCATTTACAATTCTTGTTACCATATTGTTACCACTTTGTTTCTGATTTGTTACAAAATGTTAATAAAATGTTAATGCAAAAAAGCAAACAAACAAAACAAGGAGAAATTATGAAAAAAGCTATTTTATTATCTGTAGTAGCTACTACATTTGCATTAGCTGGAGGAAATATTGCACCAGTTGCACCAGTTACTCCATCAGTAGCACCAGCTGCATGTGATTTTTGGGGTCAAATTGGATTTAGATATGAGTTTAAATCTGATAAAAATGGAAAAGGTTTAGCTAAGAGTGCTCATAATGCAGCAAAATCTACAGTTGTATTGGGTGTAGAAAAAGATTTAGGTAATGGTTTTGGTTTAGGTGCAGAAGTTGCTGCAACTATTAAATTTGATGGTAAATTAAAGAAGAAAAGCGAAGATGCAGAGCTTTCTCAATTATATTTAACATATAAAAATGGTAAAACTGCTATTAAAGCTGGTCGTCAAGCACTTCCAAAAAGCGTTAGTCCATGGGCTTGGAGTGATAATAGTTTAGGTAGAAAAGATAACACTTTTAATGCTATTACAGTTGTTAATACAGCTTTAGATAATACAACATTAGTTGGTGCATGGGTTCCTCAAGTTGTTAGTGGTGCTAAAACTACTAAAATTAATGGTTCTACTAAGGGTGTATTTATGCTAACAGTACTTAATAAATCTGTTGTAGATTTAAGTACATCTTTATATTTTATGCCTAAAAACAATGCAAACGGTAAAGCAATGTCTGTATGGACATCTGTTAAGGGTAAAGTTAGTGGTGTAAAAGTTGGTGCTCAAGCTGTATATGCTAAAGCTGATGCTGGTTCTATGGCTCAAAAAGGTACAGGAACAAAAGCTACATTTGGTGTTGCTGCATTTGCTAAAACTAGCATTAGTGGTTTAAGCACTAAACTTACTTTAGCTTACCTAAATGCTGGTAATGCAACACTTAACCTTGGTGGAACAAGTGGTTTCTGGGGTAGCGTTGTAGGTGGAAGCTTTGGTGGTGATGTATCTAAAGCTGGTAAACAAAAAATTGCTGAGTTAGCTTTAGGTTATAAATTAAGTGGTGGTAAACTATATAGTAACATTGGTATAGATAAGCCTGATACTGGTAAAACTGCATTTGCTGCAAGAGTTGGATACAAATTTAAAGTATCTAAAGTTAGCTATAAAGTAGAGTATAGATTCCAAAAGAATAAAGACTTTAGTGACAGAAAAGA
>CAYMGA010000004.1:0-17626 GCA_964389865.1 uncultured Nitratifractor sp. | reverse complement strand
TTATGACAATGCAGTGGTTTTTTAGGTTTTCGCTCTTTGTTGAGTTTGTTATTTTAGCAGTAATTGTCTATTTTTTATTTAAACCTTATACCTTTACTACAGCTTTATTAATATATATTGGGTATCAAATTACATTTACTTTTGGAAGTTATTTGGTTAGGGCAGAGACTTTAGCTTTAGAGAGTGATGAAAAACTTAGTAGAGTTGATATGGCAAAGCAAGTTGGCTATTTAGTTGGTATGCTTGGCTCTTATATATTTTATCAAGTGTTAGAGAAGTTTTATAATATTAGCGATAAACAAGCACAAGTTTATGATTTACATTTTCTCTTATTATTAAATGAGTTATTAATTATTTGGTTTTTATACAGAAGTTTTAAGCGTAAGGGCTAAATTAGCCTCTTACTATCTCTCCTTGGTAACTAATAATTCCATAAGTAAAGTTTCCAACATTCATACCTTCTCTTTTTAAAATTTGTTGTACTTGGTAGCTTCTACTCCCTGTATGGCAATAGATAATGATATTTTCATCTTTTCTTTTTAAAATTTCTGGTAACCACTCATAAAATCTTGTTGTTGGTAGTAATTCATCGGTTCCTTTTATATTACCCATTTGGAACTCCATCGGCTCTCTAACATCTATTAGTTTAAAATCTACCATTCCAAGCTCTCTTGCTTCTAGTAAAGATTCTAACTCATCAGAGTCTAGTTGCTCTTTTTTTAGTAAAACTTCTGCTTCTTCTTTCGTTAAACCTCTTGAGTGAGTATGTATAGCCTCTTCAGCTTCTAATTCTGTTTGTTTTTTTTGTGCATACTCTGGTGTGCAAAAGATTCCACAATGGCATACACCATCTTCTGGTATCTCTTTTTCTAATGCTGGTTTACAAGGGCATATTCTATTATCTGCTTTTTTTCTCTCTTCTTCTGTTTCTCCTTGAACTATAAAGCAAGGGCAGTATCTTTTTCCATAAATTAATCTATTTCTAGCAAGTCCCATCGCAACACCATCATTAATTTCACTATTTGGATTTTGAACAAATCCAAATTGTTTATTAACTTTATCTACAAATTTCCAAGTTTTTTCTAACTCAACTTTAAAAATATCTGAATTTACATCTATACTATTCATAGTTTACTTCCCTTTTGATTTTTTTGGAATATTATCAACTTTTACTTAATATCTCTTAGTATTTTAATAAATTTTTCTGGTTCTATAAATCCTTGTTGAAATTTATCTTCTAAAGCTTTTCCATTTGAATCAAATAGTAATATATTTGGCGCACCAAATATATTGAAATGTTTCATAATTGCTCTATCATTATCATTATAAGCTGTTATATCTAATTTTATAAATTTAAATCTCTTTAATTCATCTTTAACTTTTGGGTTTGGAAATGTAATATTAGCTAACTCTGTACATGCTGCACAATTATCTTTACCAATATCTATTACTACTGGTTTTTTTGCATTTTTAATCTCTTTTAAAAGCTCTTTAAGAGAGTAGCTTTTAGACTCCTCTTTTGCATTTTTAATCTCTTGTGTAACCTTTGTAGTTGTAAATTTTTCTAAAGGATTAAGAGTAGATGTAGAGCCACTAATAGCTCCTATAAATAGTATAATACCATATAGTAAAATTAAAAAGTTAAAAGTTTTAAAGATAATTGCAAAACCTCTATTCTCTTTTACGCTAAATACTCCAAACCCTATTGCTGTTCCTATAAGTAGTGCTGATAATAGATATATAAATAGAGTAGGGTTCAATATACCTCTTGCAATATATAGAGCCATAATAAGCATTAAAACACCAAAGAATCTTGATACATTTTCCATCCAAGTTCCTGGTTTTGGAACAAATTTATTTGCACCAAGTCCAACAAGAAGTAGTGGAACACCTGCACCCATTCCCATAACAAATAGTGCTAAGCCACCAAGTAGGGCATTACCTGTTATAGATATAAATAGTATTGCTCCACTAATTACTGGTGCTGTACATGCTCCAACTATTAAAGCAGAGATTGAACCCATAATTGCTGTGCCTATATAACCATTACCTTGAGCATTATTGCTAATATTGTTTAATTTTGTTTGTAAAGAGCTAGGAAGAGCTAACTCAAAGTATCCAAATAGTGATAATGCTAATGCAATAAATATTGCAGATACAGGAATAATTACCCATATATTATTTAAATTAGATTGTAAATCAAAATGTAAAAGCCCTGCTATAATACCTATGATAGCATAAGTTGCAGCCATTGCTACAACATAAACTAAAGATATAATAAATGAGCTACTTTTAGTGGCATTCTCTTTATCTCTATTTGCTTGTTGTATTAAAATAGAGCTTAAAATTGGAATCATTGGTAATATACAAGGAGTTAGAGCTAATAGTAAACCAACAATAAAGAAAAGAATTAAAATAAAAATTAAGCCCTCATTTTCTAAAGCTTTTGCTATCTGTTTACTATTGCCATCTGCTGCTAAGTTTTGAACTTTTTGAAAAAAACTACCACTCTCTTTGTTATTTTTACTAACTACAGAACTTCTATTTTCTAAATCAAATTTATATTGTTGTGGAGCATAACATATACCAGCATCTGAACATCCTAAAAGGTCAATTTCTAACTTATATTTACCATTTACACCTATCTCTTTATTTGGAATAAAAAGTGTTAAATTGCCTTCATATGCCTCTTCACCTGTAATTATTTTACCCTTTGGAAGATTTAATTTTATCTCTTTTTTTAAGGGATTAATAATTTTAGCTTTTAATTTGTTTTTATAAATATGTATCTTATTTGCTAAAGATATATTTACATTTATACCTTTTTCTACAGGTTTAACACTAACATTAAAAGCTTCACTTGGCTTTAAAAATTTTTGTTGATTTGGGAGTGTATTAAACCCTTTAAAACCTTCGGCATTTAACAAACTAAAGAGTATTGTTAATATTATAATGACTTTTTTCATAGATTTCCTTCTTATTTTAAGTTTTACTCTATATATTAGTAACAAAAAATGAAATTTGTGTGTATTTTAACAAAATAAAATTAAGTAAGGTTATAAAATGTTTAATAAATTAGAAAATGAAGATTCATTATATTTAAAGTCTCACTCTACTAATTTGATAAATTGGTATCCTTGGGGTGAAGAGGCTTTAAATAGAGCAAAAGATGAGAATAAATTAATCTTTTTAACTATTGGTTATAGTGGTTGCCATTGGTGTAATACAATGAGGCAAGAGTCTTTTGAGAATGAAGAGATTGCAAAGATATTAAATGATAATTTTATCTCTATTATAGTAGATAAAGAGGAGAGGATTGATATTAATAAACATTTTCAATATATTTATAAAAAGATGAATAATAAAGATGGTGGTTGGCCACTATCTATTTTTATGACTTATGACAAAATACCAGTATATAGCGCTAACTATATCCCTCCAATTGCAAATTATGGTAAAATGGGTTTTAAAGATTTGCTTAAAATCATATCTATAAGTTGGCAAAAAGATAAAGATAGCTTAATAGCAAAAGGGCAAAATATATTAGACTCTATGCAACCAAGTAGTAAAATAGAAGCTACAAAAATAGATAATCAATTAGAGAAAATTGCTACATCTCAGATAAAACAACTTTTTGATAAAAGTTATGGTGGTTTTGGTTTAGCTCCAAAATTTTTACATAGTTCAACTTTAGATTTAGATATAAATCTTTATAAATTAACTAAAGATAAAGAGTTGAAAAATATCTTTACACATACGCTAGATAATATCTCTATAGGTGGTGTGTATGATATTGTAGAGGGTGGCTTTTTCAAATTTAGTAAAGATAATATGTGGTTAGTTCCATATTTTGAGAAATCATTGTATGATAATGCACTAATAGCACAAACTTATATTAAAGCATATGAAGCAACTAAAATAGATAGATATAGAGATATTGCAATAGATACAATAAATTTTATACTAAAAAATATGAGCCAAAATATGCTATTTTATTCAACTATTGGTATAAATAGTTCTGAAAATGATTTTTTTATATATGATTATAATGAAGTAAAAGATGCTTTTGAAAAAAATGGTATAGATTTATCTAAATTGTTTGAGTTATCTATTACTAAAAATGGGAATTTTAATGGAAAATCTATCCCAAGATATATTGCTTTAGATGTTAGTCAAAAAGATGATACTAAAGAGGCAATAAAAGTTTTAAAAAAGTTACGAGAGGCTAGAGAGTATCCATTAATTAATAAAATGGTAATTACATCATGGAATGCAATGGTGATAACAGCACTATTTAAGTTATCTAAATATGAAAATAGATATTTAGATATTGCATTAAAATCTTTAAATAAATTAAAATCTAAAATGGTAAATGGCGTAAAGATTTATCATAACTCTTTAGTTGATAGCAATCCAAAAATAGATGGGTTTTTAGAAGATTATGCCTACTATATCGATATGTTAATAGAGGCTTATAATCAAACATTAGATGAAATATATTTAATAGAAGCAACTTCTATTGCTAATGAAGCTATAAGAGTTTTTTATAAACAAGGAAGATGGCAAGTAGGTAGTAGCAAATTTAGAGATTTTGAAGAGGATATTGATATAATATATTCATCACCACTATCTTTAATGGTAAAAAATTTATTAATTTTAGATGCTTTAGTTGAACCAGTTTATGAAAAGTTTGCATTTATGACTTTACAAGTAAACTCTTATAATTTAATGCGACAACCAATTTCTAGACCTACTTTAACAAATTATGCATTAGCATATCTTAAAAAATTTAAAGTTATAAAAGCAAATTTAAATACATTAAAAAAGGTAAGGTTATTAGAGTTTAATAATCCATATATTTTATTAAAGCCAACACTAAATAACTTTATTGAAGTTTGTGATAGCCAATCTTGTTTTACTAAAGTTGATACTATAGAAGAGTTAAAAGCATTAAATCTATAATTTTTAATGCTTTTTAAAGTATCAAACTTCGGTTAATACTCTACATCTTGAACTTGCTCTTGAGAGTCTGACTCTATTAGCGAGTCTATAATATCCTCTTTTTGAGGTATCATCTCTTGTTCCATTTTTAGTTTTTTAATTTGATACTCTGCTCTTCTTTTGCTATTTTCTTGCTCTAATAGCGTTCCTTCATTTGGTAAGATTTGATGGCATTTACTTCTACCAAGTATCCATCCATCATAATAGTTTTTATTTGTACTTGAGAGGTAGTAATCTTTAGTGAAAGTGCCTTCTCCTGTTTTACAACCATCTCTAATACCTTTTTCATAACTAGAGCCTCTACTTTTACCAAAATTAATATTTTTATAACAATACATTCCCTTTTGACATGGAAGAGGCTGTAAATTATTTTGATTTCTACAACCTAAAATAACCATACCTATTGCTACTATAAGTGATGCTTTAAAAATCTTTACCATATTTAACCAACTTTTTATTATTTTATTGCAATAATTTTACCATATAGTAATAAATTTTTCATATAATATGCAAAAAAGATTGTCTTATGAGAAAAAAAAGTTTATATATCATACTATTTTTGGTAGTTTTTATTAATGCAAACACTCCATTAAATTATATTAACCAATTAAGAGTTAAAGCTGGGGCTTTTAAATTAAAGTATAATACAGTTTTATCTAAAGCTGCTTTAAAACATGCAAAATATGTCTCTATTAATCAAGAACTTTCACATTATGAAAATATCTCTTCTATTGGATATTATGCTGCTACTCCTTGGAATAGAATTACAAAAGCTGGATTTAAAACAAAACTTGTTGTAGAAAATATCTCCTTTTTTGAACCAAATTATAAAGCTTCTATAGATAAGCTAATGGGAACTGTATATCATAGATTAGCATTTTTATATCTGGGGGTAGATTCATTAGGTTATGCAAGATATAACAATATCTATGTTTATGATATGTCAAACACTCAAGTTGCCAATATTTGTTCAAAGCACTATAAAAACTCTCCTATGGTAATAGAAGATATATGTTCAAATAATACAGATATAGTGCCAAAAAGTTTATTTGATAAATTAACAGCTTCTTTGCAAAAGAGAGCTAAAAGAGTGATTATTTATCCATATAAAGGGCAACAAGGAGTAGGGGTAGAAGGTATAGAGGAGACTCCAAAGTTTAGTTATAATAGTTTTGGATACCCTATAACTGCAACTTTTAATAACTATTATGGTAATAAAGTTGATTTAATAGAGTTTAAACTTTTTAATGGAGTAAAAGAGGTTTTAACTAGAGTTGTAACAAATAGTAACGATATTAATAATAAAATAAGAAAAAATACATTTGTATTAGTTCCAATAAATAGACTCAAAAGAAAAACTACATATAGAGTTTTCTTAAAAGCTAGAGTTAATGGTAAGTTAAAAGAGTTAGAGTGGAGTTTTACTACCCTCTAAAAATACCTTTAGGTAATTGCTCTTCTTGTCCTGGGAATATACTCTCTACTACAATTTCAGGGTGAATTAACTCTCTTAATTTCTTTTGGACAACCATTTTTGTTGTCATTGTACTCATAGAACATCCATTACATGTGCCACCTAATTCTATATATATTACGCCATCTTTAACGCCTAAAAGTCTCATTGTTCCTTGGTGAGACTTTATATACTCCTCTATTTTTGGTAAAAAATTTGATGTTGCTATATATAAATCTTCATCTGAGAATGGTATCATTTATCTTAACCTTATATTTTTTTAGGCAAAATATAACAGAACTTTTTTAAATATAGATAAAATTTGGAGAAAAATGCGTTGTTTTAGTTGTAACAATCTATCTTTAGAGCCTGTTTGTAAAGAGTGTGCAAAAGATTTTTTAACTCCTGATATGACTATAAGAGAGGTTGGAAATTTAGAAGTTATTAGCTTTTTTGATTATTACTTAATTGTAGAGTTTATAAAGAGTAAATATATTACAAGTGGATATAGAATCTATAAATATATCGCAAAAAGATATTTTAATCCATTTATTAAAGCCTATAGCAACTCTATAAATCAGACAAAGCCTATATATTTAATAGGTATAGATGAAAATGTAGATAGAGGTTACTCAAATATTGCTATTTTAACACACTATACAGCTATTAAAAATAAAAAAGTTAAAGAGTTACACTCAGTATTAAAAGCTAAAAATAGTGTCAAATATGCAGGAAAGCCATTAGATTTTAGATTAGATAATCCTAGAGATTTTGTATATAGTGGACCAAAAAATATAGATGCTATATTAATAGATGATACTATTACAACAGGAACTACAATTCAAGAGGCTAGTAAGATACTAAAAGATAATGGCATAAATATACATTTTGCTTTAACCGTAGCAAATGTTAAAGAGGGATTAGATTATTAAAGTTTTAACTTTTAGACAAAACCTAATATCTTTACTCTATTAGTTTTAAAGCTTTATTGATATAATAAACAGCAAAAATATTTTAGAAGGAGTAGCAAAGTGAATATATTTGATGATGATGATTTTATGTCAACCACACCAAAAGATAATTTTATGTCAATAATTAAGAGTGCAAATCAAAATATTGTAGAAAATGAGATAGAAAAAGTATTTGCAAGATTAGCTTTAGCAGAAAAAATATTAGAAGAGAATAACTTAGAAGATATTTATGAAAAGCAATTAAAGAGCTTTGAAATTGCTGAGCCAGATGAATATAGTAATAGAGTTAATTCTATATATATAGAAACTGTTGGCAATATTGTAACACAATGCGAATAGGATTTTAAGTGTTACAAGCTGTAGAGAGAAAAATAGAGCAGTATATTTTAGATTTAAATGAAAAAGATATTGTAAATATTGTCTCTAAGATACCTGCGGGAAAGAGACTTCGTGCAAGACTGATGCTCGAAATTGCAGGAGATAATTTAGCTGTAATTAAAAGTGCGGCAATTGTAGAGATGATACATGCTGCAAGTTTGCTACATGATGATGTAATAGATGATGCCTATATAAGAAGAGGTGTATCATCTATTAATGCTATTTTTGGTAATAAAAGTGCAATTATGGTTGGAGATATTTTATATTCAAAAGCTTTTTATGAATTAGTTGATATAAATAAAGAAGTAGCAAAAGTTATATCTAATGCTGTTGTTCAATTAAGCATAGGAGAGAGAAAAGATGTAGAGATGTCTAAAAACTTTAATATAGATAAAGATGCTTATAAACATATGTTATATCAAAAAACAGCCGCACTTATAGAAGCATCTAGCGAAGCAGCTGCAATTTTAGCCAAAAAGAGGCGAGAAGTTTATAAAATATATGGAAAAAATCTAGGTTTAGCATTTCAAATGATAGATGATATTTTAGATATTATATCTGATGAAAAAACATTAGGAAAACCAGCACTTAGTGACTTTAAAGAGGGTAAAACTACTCTACCTTATATATATCTTTATGAAAAACTTGACACTAAAGATAAAGATAGATTAAAATCTATGCATAAAAAGAGTTTAAAAAAAGATGAACAAGAGTGGATATTAGAACAATTTAAAAAGTATAACATTATAGAAATTGCTAAAAAAGAGGCTTTCGAATTAGTAAATGAAGCGATTGCATTAATGAAAGATGCTAATGAACACAACCTAGAAGAGATTGCTATAAAAATGGTAGATAGGAGTTTTTAGTGAAATATATGGTTGTTAGTTTTAATTATAAAAAGTGTTCATTAGAGCAAAGAGAAGCTATATCTTTTAAAGATGAAAATGAGATAAAAAGCTTTTTAAATACATTAACAGATTTTGAATTTATTCAAGAAGCTTTTATTGTCAATACTTGTAATCGAGTTGAAGTTGTAGTAGCCACAAAAGATAATTTTGCAACTTATCATGCTATTTTAGGAATTTTGAGTAAGACTAAAGAGTTAAATTTTTATACATTAGAAAAGAGTGCATTAAGATATGAAGATGATGAAGCAGTAGAGCATTTTTTTAATGTTGTATCTTCACTAGATTCAATGGTAGTTGGTGAAGCTCAAATTACAGGACAAGTAAAAGATGGTTTTAGATTATCACTTAACAATAAGACAGCAGGAAAAGAGTTAAATAGACTTTTAAGCTATGCTATAAAATGTGCGGCAGAAGTTCGAAACTCTACAAATATATCAGAACATCCTATATCTATTGCTTCTGTTGCCGTTGCACAAGCAGAAGATGAATTAAATACTCTATCTGGAATGGTTGGGGTAGTAATTGGCTCTGGAGAGATGGGTAAATTAGCATCTAAGCATTTACTAAGAGCTGGTGCTGATGTATTACTTATTTCAAGAAATATAGATAATGCACAAAAATTAGCAGATGAGTTAGGAGAGAATGTAAAGGTAGGTCAATATGAAAAAATACCTATTTATATTAATAAATATAGATTACTCTTTACTGCTACTGCTTCTAAAGAACCAATTATTACACAAGATATAATAGAAGAGAAAAAAATGGATAGACTTTGGTTTGATATGGCGATACCAAGGGATATAGATAAAAGTATATCTCAACATAATATTAAAACATATTATATTGATGATTTGCAAGAAATATCTAAAAATAATCATGCATTAAGAAAAGAACAAGCTATTATTGCTGCTGATATTGTAAAAAAGTATAAAGATGAATTTTTAAAATGGTTACAAGCTTTATCGGTTGAACCAGTAATAAAGCAGATGAGATTAGATATTATAACTATTGTTAAAGAAGAGTCTAAAAGAGTTACTCAAAAAGGCTTTATACCAAAAGAGTATCAAGATAATTTAGAGTATATGGCTATTCAGTTATTTGATAAATTTTTGCACCATCCAACTAAAAGGTTAAGAGAAATTTCAAAAGAGAGTGAAGGTGGTGAAGTAATTGATGCAATAAAAAAAGTATTTGCAATAGATACAGATAATGTTGACCCCAAAAAATATAAAAAAGGATGATTTTATGAGATTTTCTAACTCATTTATATATACTTCAAAAAATGCACCAAGTGATGCAACTTTACCAAGCCATATCTATTTAATAAGAGGTGGTTTTATACAAAGTGTAGGTGCTGGATTATATAACTTTTTACCTCTTGGAAAAAAGATTTTAGATAAAGTTAGAGCTATAGCAAAAGAGGAGCTTGACAAAGCAGGGTGTCAAGAGGTAGATTTAGCCTTTGTAACCCCTAGTGAATTATGGAAAGAGAGTGGAAGATTTGAGAAGTATGGCAAAGAGTTACTTCGTTTTAGAGATAGGAAAAATGCAGAGTTTGTATTAGGTCCAACACACGAAGAGATGATGGTAAATTTAGTTAGAAGTTATGTAAAAAGTTATAAACAATTACCTGTTAATTTATATCAAATTAAGACAAAATTTAGAGATGAAATTAGACCTCGTTTTGGATTAATGAGAGGTCGTGAATTTTTAATGAAAGATGGTTACTCATTTCATAAAGATGAAGCTGATATGATAGAAAATGGCTTCAAAAAAATGGAGCTAACTTATAGTAATATCTTTAAAAGATTAGGTTTAGATTTCCGTATTGTAGATGCTGATAGTGGGGCAATTGGTGGAAGTGGTTCTAAAGAGTTTATGGTTTTAGCAGATAGTGGAGAAGATACAATAGTAGTTTGTAACTCTTGTAATTATGCAGCAAATATAGAAGCTGCTAAAAGAGCTAAAAAAGAAGCACCAAATAGTAATATAAATTTAGAGAAAAAACTATACCATACACCAAATATTAAGACAATAGAAGAGCTTTCTAAATTTTTTAATATTGAACCATATTTTACAATAAAAGCTATTGCTAAAAGAGCTCTTTATGATGAGGGTGTAGAAAAAATTGTTCTATTTTTTATTCGTGGATGCGATGAGTTAGAAGAGACAAAAGCATCTAATGCAGTAAATGCTAATGAGTTAACAGAAGTTAGCCAAGAGGAGTTATTAAATAGTGGTTTAACTCCAGGCTATATGGGTTTTAGTAATTTACCTGAAAATATAGAATTTGTTATAGATAATGAGTTAAAAAATTCAACTGGTTTAATTATGGGTGCAAATAGAGAGGAGTATCATACCACAGACTTTGATATGCCAAATGATAACAATTTATATTCAGATTTAATAGCAGTTCAAGAGGGGGATAAATGCCCTAAATGTGGTGGCAGATTATATCATACAAAGGGAATAGAAGTAGGACATATTTTTCAGTTAGGAGATAGATATAGCAAACCACTAAAAGCAGAATTTTTAGATGAAAATGGGAAAAGTAAACCTTTTGTTATGGGAACATATGGTATTGGAATTTCAAGGTTATTAGCTGCAATTATAGAGCAACATCACGATGATAGAGGCCCAATTTGGACAAAAGAGTCAGCTCCATTTGATTTAGAAATAATTGTGTCAAATATTAAAAAAGACGAAGAGTTAGAACTTGGAGAAAAACTATATAAAGAGTTTAAAAAGTTAGGTATAGATACTTTAATAGATGATAGAAAAGAGAGATTTGGTTTTAAAATAAAAGATTATGAACTTTTAGGTATTCCATATGCAATTATAATTGGCAAAAAAGTATCAGATGGATTAGTGGAAATTGTAGATAGAAAAACTCTTCAAAAAGAGGAGATAGTAATCGAAAATGTAGTAGATAAAATAAAAAGTATTATAGGCAAGTAATGGTATTAATTTTAGCATATTTTATAATAGAATTATTACTCTCTATAAAATTTGGAATTGAAGTAGGTTTTGGTTGGAGTGCTGTATGGGTAATAGGCACTTCTATAATTGGTGGTGTGCTATTAAGGCTCTCTCCATATGCTATTATGGATAGCTTTAATGCCATAGGTTTTAAAAAGTTTAATATCAAAAGTGCACAAAATGCTGCAATATCTTATGTACTTGGTGCTATACTTCTAATAATACCAGGAATTTTTAGCGATATTTTAGGGGTATTTTTACTAATTTACACACTATATTTAAGATTATTCGCTAAAATTGTGCCAACACAAACAAATTATACACAAGGAGATGACGATGTCATTGATGTTGAAATTATCGACTCTAGCAGTAGCGACAACACTACTATTAAACGCTGAGTTTAATTTAGAAAATTTTGTAAAGAATGATTTAATTAAAAATCCAGATATTAAAGTAAATAGTGTTAAGTTATTAGAAAAAAAAGATGTTCCAAATCAACCAGATTGGAAAGCATATCTATTTGTTATGGATTTAAATATAAAAGGGAAAGAAGATAAATTTCCAGAAACTGTTTTTGTAAATGAAAAAGCAAATATTACTACTATGTCTTTTTATGATTTAAAACAGCATAAAATGATTAATAAAAATCAATTTAAACCTAAAATGCCTGATAGTTACTATCAAGAGTCTCACTTAATATTTGGTAAAAAAGATGCTCCTCATAAATTAGTTGTATTCTCAGACCCACAATGCCCATTTTGTATTCAAACAGTTCCAAGTTTAATTCAAGATGTAAAAGATAATCCTGATAAATTTGCACTATATTATTACCATATGCCACTACTTAGAATACACCCTGTATCAGGAACTTTAACAAAAGTTATGGAAGTTTTACAAAAACAGGGCAAAGTTGATGATGCAATGAAGATGTATAATTTAAGAATTAACCCTAGAGAAACAAATGTTACTAAAATTTTAGATGCAGTAAATAAGCAGTTAAATATAAAAGTATCTAAAGAGGAGATTGAAAAACCAGAAATTCAAGAACAGATAAAAAAAGATATGGATATGGCAACAGGTATTATGCTATCTGGAACTCCTACAATATATTTAGATGGCAATTTTTCTAAAAACCCAACAGATTATAAAAAATACTTAAAGTAGTCTATTGTGAAAAAGGTTGTTATAGCTACAAGAGAGAGTCAACTTGCCCTTTGGCAAGCATATTATATAGAAGAAAAAATCAAAACTCTTTTTAATGATGTAGAAGTTGTTATAAATAAAATGACAAGTAAAGGTGACCAAATTTTAGATAAACCTTTAGCTTTAATTGGTGGTAAAGGACACTTTACAAAAGAGCTAGAAGATGCAATGTTGTTAGGCAAAGCAAATTTAGCTGTTCATTCACTAAAAGATGTTCCAACTTTTATACCAAGTGGCTTAAAATTAGCAGCAGTTACAAAAAGAGAAGACCAAAGTGACCTATTTTTATCTTATAAGTATAAAAGTTTTCAAGAGCTTCCAAAAGGTGCAGTAGTTGGAACAACTAGCTTAAGACGCCGTATGCAATTACTAAATAAACGACCAGATTTGGTAGTTAAAGATTTAAGAGGTAATGTAAATACAAGACTTAGAAAATTACAAGAGGGTCAATATGATGCAATCATTTTAGCCTATATAGGATTAAAAAGATTAGATTTAATTAAAGATATTCCATATACTCAAAAGTTAGATTTTATGATTCCTCCAATGGGTCAAGCAGCTCTTGGAATAGAGATATTAGATAATGATTCTTTCTTAGATGAAGTAGCATCTAAACTAAATGATAAAAATACTTTTATATGCACAAAAGTAGAGAGAGATTTTATCTCTAAAATAGGAGCAGGGTGTTCTGCACCAGTTGCAGTAAATGCAAGAGTAGATGGTGATAATATAGAAGTAGTTGCCTTAATAGGTTTAGTAGATGGCTCTAAAATTTTAGAGGAAAAACTTATAGATAAAATAGAAAATTATGAAAAGCTAGGAGAGATACTAGCTGAAAAAATGATAGCCAAAGATGCATTAAATTTATTAAAAGAGGCTGAGAAGAGTGCATTTAAAGAGTATAGACCAGATAGGATTTAAAACTTTAATTATTACTACTTTAATTATTTTTACCTCTTGCTCTAAAAAAGAGCAAGTTACTTTTTATGATAAATCCCTAAAGAGTAAAAAGTTAACTTGTCTATCTTTTAACCCCATAAAAAGTGGGAAATTAGAAAAAAAGTTAAGTTCTTTATATAAGTTTGATAAAAATTGTAAAAATATTTTAAATCTATCTTATAAATCTCAAATAGTTTGTAATAGTCCATATAATGCTCCACAAAAAACTACAACTAATTTCCCTAATGCTTATTTAAATTTAGAAGTTAAAAGAGGTTTTAATCTGTTATATAGCTACTATATAGATTTAACACGAAAACCAAGTGCTTCAGATGTAGAAGATGCATTTAATAGATTGAAAGAAGATATATTAAAATAGTTAAAATTTGTTATAATTATAAAAATTTAGGAGTTATTATGTTAAAGATATTTTTTACTATATTAGTGAGTTTATTTATAACAAGTTGTGCATCTACGAATAGTGCAAATTTGCCTTTACCAAAAGATAAAGTAATTATTTATGATATTAAAAGAAAGGGTTGCCCAGCATGTGCATATCAAGAGCGAGTATTAAGAGTAAAAGAGGTTAAAGAACTTTTAGATAAATATTGCAAAATTATATATGTTGATATTAACGAACAAGATAAACTTCCAAAAGAGTGGATGAAGACAAATAAAACGCCAACAGTTCACTTTGTAGATAGTAAAATGCATAAATTGATACCAAGTATAGGAAGTGTGCAACCATATGAGTTTAGAGATGCCATTTTAGAAGCTCTAAAAGCACTTAAAAAAGATAAAATTTAACATATTAAAAGATGATGTTTTGTAAAATTACATCAAAATTATAAAAAGGTAAATAATGGGTAGAGCATTCGAATATAGAAAAGCTGCAAAAATGAAAAGATGGGGGACAATGTCGAGACTATTCCCTAAACTTGGAAAAATTATTACAATAGCTGCAAAAGAGGGTGGTTCGCCAGACCCAGATATGAACTCTAAATTAAGAACTGCAATATTAAATGCAAAAGCTCAGAATATGCCAAAAGATAATATAGAAGCGGCAATTAAAAGAGCATTTAATAAAGATGAAGCTGACTTTAAAGAGGTAGTTTATGAAGCAAAAGCTCCTCATGGTGTTCAAATGATTATAACTTGTGCAACGGATAATAACACTAGAACAGTTGCAAATGTTAGGTCTATTCTAAAAAAAGGCTCATCTGAAATGTTAACAAGTGGGTCACTAAACTATATTTTTACAAAAAAAGCTGTTTTTGAGTTTGATAAATTAGAAGATTTAGATTTAGAAGAGTTAGAGTTAGAACTTATAGATTATGGTTTGGAAGAGATAGAAGAAGATGTAGAACCACAAGAAAATGGAAAAGATAAAGCTATAATTAGAGTGTATGCAGAATTTGCAAGTTTTGGTGATATGACAAAAGCCCTAGAAGATAAAAATATAGAGATAAAAAAAGCAAATATAGAGTATATTGCAAATACTCCAATAGAGATTACTAACGAAGAGCATTTAGAAGAGATAGAAAACTTAATAGAAAAATTAGAAGAAGATGATGATGTTCAAAAAGTTTTTACAAATATAGTATAATGGAGATTACAATATCACAAAATAGGGTAGAGCAATTAAAACTCTACTCTCAACTACTCAATAAAGATATATCTACAATATTAGATGAAGCATTAGAAGAGTATTTTTTTAAAATAGAAAAAGAGATACAAGAAAAAAACTTAGAAAATGAAAATATGTTAACCAACCTAAGCTATAATGAATTTTGGGATGGTGTAGATATTTAAATTTTTAACTGACATTACGCACTATAAGCATATCTAGTATCTAGGTGATAAAAGTTATTCTACTAAGAAGTTATACTGACGCAGTAGTAGGGCGCAACTTTTATCATCCTACGGACAGAATGAGAAAGCACATCTGCTTAGTTAGTCTGCTTTCACCGTAGCAAGGATGAGCCAAAAGCAAACTGCCCCTCACATATGATGCTTTCTCATTATGCCTAGGTATGATATAGTGCGTAAGGTCAGTTTTTAATTATAGTTTACTAAGAAGCTCAAAAAAGGGGTTTGTAAAATGAAAGATATAGATAAAAAAAGTCTTCAAAATGCATATAAACTTTTTGACAGTGGAGATATAGAAAAAATTGAAATAGGAACTATAAAAGGTTTACAACAGATACACTTTTATCTATTTAATGGGCTTTATGATTTTGCTGGAAAGATTAGAGAAGTAAATATATCTAAAGGAAATTTTAGATTTGCAAATAGTTTATATCTACAAGATATTCTACCAAAAATCGAGTCGATGAAAGAGGATAGCTTTGAAAGTATAATAGAAAAATATGTAGAGATGAATATAGCTCACCCATTTTTAGAGGGAAATGGTAGGAGTATGAGAATTTGGCTTGATATGATTTTAAAAAATAGATTACAAAAAGTAGTTAATTGGCAATTTGTTGATAAGATTTTATATCTTCAAGCTATGGAAAGAAGTCCTATAAATGATTTAGAGTTAAAAGTTTTACTTAGCAATAACTTAACAGATGATATTAATAATAGAGAGATTATATTTAAAGGGATAGAGCAGTCATACTACTATGAAGGATATGAAAAAGATAGGTAGTTAGATATTGTAAGTAACTAGTAAAAATTAAACAATAATAACTTTCAAAGGAGTAGAGGTGTAGAGAAAGTAACAACATATTACCGGTTCATTATTTCTACTCCTTCACACCTATACACCTATACTCCCTTGATATTATATTAGATTTTAATTTTATGTTACTACTTAGATAAGGTTTTTAATTGCTATCAATTTTTCCCAAACACAAACTTGTTTGCATCGCAAAGTTTAAATGACTTAGAAGGTGCTATCTGTAAGCAAGTTCAAGGTACCCAAAA
This sequence comes from uncultured Nitratifractor sp., assembly GCA_964389865.1. Lineage (GTDB taxonomy): Bacteria > Campylobacterota > Campylobacteria > Campylobacterales > Sulfurovaceae > JAADEQ01. The sequence goes on along the minus strand of CAYMGA010000004.1, from coordinate 866 downwards.
AAGCTTTGAGTTTTTTGATTTTAGCTGTAAGAAATGAAATAAAGCCTATTTCATTGGCATTGTGTTCCACCTCGGGAGAGCTGAAAACTAAGTCCAAATAACCCGATTAATCTATTTTTAGATTGTAACTTTTTTTAAAAATAGACTTTAAACTTTTAAACTATTTTTTTAAGTATATTTTAATATATTAATATTATCCAACTATAAAACTACCTCTCTTGAGGTGGAGCAGATACTTGAATTTGATAGTCTTGTAAGTTTAGTTTTGTTATGGGGTTGATTGTTTTTATTTGGTTTGATGTTATGTATGCATTCCACCTTTTAAATTAATTTGTCAATCTCAATCAATCCACAATCTCCCATGTAATCTCTTACACTACTATATAGCCAATGTTCAGCTTTGGCTACATATCCTCTTTTGCCTGGATTATTGTGTATATAATTTTCACCTCTTTACAAATTTCCAGCTTCGTAATGCATATAGTAGTAATTTCGAAGACAGTGTATGTATTGCTTTGGAACAAGAAAAAATAGGATATTGGATTAGATACCTGAGTCTCAATCCCCTTCAAATCGGGTCATGTTGTTATTAAGGAGAATAAAATGAGATTAAATTACAAGGTAAATAACATCAAGTCTCAATCCCCTTCAAATCGGGTCATGTTGTTATCTACCGGACACTAATCATTATGTGGCTAAGGTAGAGGGTCTCAATCCCCTTCAAATCGGGTCATGTTGTTATAAGACTCTTGTTAAACCAGATAATAAAGACTGGGAAGTCTCAATCCCCTTCAAATCGGGTCATGTTGTTATAAATAATTTTAACTATGGGTGAACCATAGTTTTTGCTGTGTCTCAATCCCCTT
>CAYMGA010000003.1:0-18249 GCA_964389865.1 uncultured Nitratifractor sp. | reverse complement strand
TAATTAACTTTTTATAACATCTTTTAGCAACTTCTATTTTAACTTTTGTAGTATCAGCAGCATCAATTACAATATCGTAAGGTTCAAAGTTAAAATTCTCTACCCAAGCTAAATCCATTTTTTGTTTTATTGTTTTGATACCTGGGTATAGTTTTGCTAAAGTTGTAACTTTGCACTCTCCAATATTATCTTTAGCTCCTATTTGTCTATTTAAGTTTGTTTCATCATATATATCATAATCTAAAATAGTTATATTTGTAACGCCACTTTTATATAGGCAATCAAGAGCGTAAGAGCCAACTCCACCAACACCTAATATTAAAATTTTTGTATTTTGTAACTTCTTAAAGTTCTCTTCTCCAAATAACATTTGGCATCTTTTATATCTTAAATCCACTTTTCTAAACTCTCTATACTCTCATAGTGTGTCATATCTAAGTGAACTGGTGTAATTGATATATATCCATTTTTAACTGCTTCAAAGTCACTTGGATGTGATGAAATTTTATGTCTATCTTTCCAATCTAGTTTTGGTAATCCAATCCAGTAATACTCATATCCTCTAGGATTTATGTGAACTTGGGCATCATTACCATACTCTCTTTTTCCTGCATGAGTAATTTTATACCCCTTGCACTCATTTGGATTAATTGGTGGTATATTTATATTTAATAATTTTCTATCATTAAGAGGGAAACCTTTATTTAATACTTGCTTAACAATTTTTGCAATTGCCTCTTTTGCTAATTTATACTCTAATTTTTCTACTTCATTACAATTTTTCATACAAACTTGAGATATTGCAATAGCTGGAATACCTTGTAAGACTGCTTCCATAGCAGCTGCTACTGTGCCAGAGTATGTAATATCTTCACCCATATTTGCACCAATATTAATTCCTGATACTACTAAATCTGGTAAATTATTTTGAAATAATTTGTTTAGTGCTAAAAAGATACAATCACTTGGTGTGCCATCATCTAATTTATAAAAGTTTTTATCTATCTCTATAAATCTAAGAGGTCTTGTTAGTGTCAAAGAGTGACCACTTGCAGACTTTTGAAGTGTTGGGGCTACAACTACTACATTTGCTATTGGTTTAATTGCTTCTATTAATGCTTTTAAACCACTTGCATCAAAACCATCATCATTAGTTATTAGAACAGTTTTTTTCACTTTATTTCCTTCTAAAGACTTTATAATTTTTTTGATATAATACCCTAAAAATATATTAAAAAGGAAACATAGTGCAAAAAGTTCCTATGCTAGAGGTTACATATAGAAAATTAACGCAAGAGTTAGAGCAGTTAAAAAATGAAGAGAGAGCAAATATTGCAAGAGAGATAGATAAAGCAAGAGAGCTTGGAGATTTAAAAGAGAATGCAGAGTATCACTCTGCAAAAGAGAGACAAGGTTTAATGGAAGCTAGAATAGCAGAACTTACAGATATTACAGGTAGAGCTCAAGTTATAGACCCATCTAAGTTAGCACATGAGAGAGTTAGCTTTGGTTCAACTGTGGTTTTAATAGACCAAGATAGTGATGAAGAGCTTATATATACAATTGTTGGGGTGCAAGAGTCTAACCCAAGTAAGGGGCTTATCTCTATACAATCACCAATGGCTAGAGCACTACTTGGTAAGGAAGAGGGTGATGAAGTAGAACTTATGTTACCTTCTGGAAAAAGAGCATTTGATATAGAAGAGATTAAATATGTTCCAATCGAGCTTTAAATGTTAGTAAAAGTAGGAATTATTGGAGTCAGTGGTTATACTGGCTTAGAACTTGTAAAGCTTATTTTAAATCATCCAAATTTTGAAATTGCTTATTTAGCAACAAGTAAAGGTGATACAACTCTTGAGCAGTTACATCCATCTTTAACAGATGTATATAATTTTGAAGTAGATAGTGTAAATATAGATAAAATTGCAGCTAAATGCTCTTTAGTTTTCTTAGCACTTCCACATAAAAGTGCAATGAGTGTAGCTAAAGAGTTAATTGCAAAAGATATTAAAGTTATCGACCTATCTGCTGATTATCGCTTAGAGTTAGAGACTTATGAGAGTGCATATTGTCAACACGAAGATAAAGAGAACTTAAAATATTCAGCTTATGGTTTAATAGAGTATTTTAGAGAAGATATTAAAAGAGCAAAAGTTGTTGCATCTCCTGGTTGCTACCCAACAGCTACACTTCTTGGGTTGTTACCATTTATTCCATACTTAAAAGAGAATACACCAATTTATATAGATGCTAAAAGTGGAGTTAGTGGGGCTGGTAAAAAGTTAACTCAAACTAATAGTTTTGTCAATATAAATGAGAATATTTTTGCTTATAATCCTCTTAAACATCGTCATGCACCAGAGATAAAAGAGAAGATTAAAAAACTATTTAATAAAGATTTTAGAGTAAACTTTGTGCCACACTTAATTCCTGTAACAAGAGGTGAGTTAGTATCTATCTATGCTGAGTTAAAAGATGATATTAACCCTATAGAGATTTTACAAAAACACTATAAAAATGAAGAGTTTATTAGAGTAAGAGAGATACCTGTAACTATAAAAGATGTAGCAGGAACGCACTTTTGCGATATATTTGCATCAGTTAATGAAGGTTCTATATTCATTAGTTCTGCAATAGATAATTTACTTAGAGGTGCAGCATCTCAAGCTCTTGTTGCGGCAAATATAGCTCTTGGCTTAAATGAGAGTGCTGGAGTGCCAAAAATAGCATATGTCCCATAAATTAAAAGATGGGGCAATATTTATAGCAGATGCCCACTATCCAAATCATCACTCAAAAGATTTTATAAATATTTTAGAAGCAATATATCAAGATAAAATATCTGCACCACAACTATTTTTAATGGGTGATATATTTGACCTTTTAGTTGGTAATAGCCCTTATCTTAAAAAAAGGTTTAAAAAAGAGATAGAGTTAATAGAAAATATTTCTAATAAAGTTAAAGTTTTTTATATAGAGGGTAATCATGATTTTAACTTAAAACCACTATTTAAAAATGTAAAAATTATTCCAATTGAGAAACAACCCTTAATATTAGAGTATAATAATAAAAAAATAGCCCTATCTCATGGAGATAAATATAATAGTAAATTAAGTTATAAAATTTATACTAAATTTATTAGAAATCCATTTATTATTAAAATAATACCACAAGGGTATGCTAAATATAAGCTAAAAAAGATGAAGAGTAAAAAGCTTTGTAAAAAGATAGATAACTTTAAAGATATTGTAAAAAAGATAGTAAATAATTACACAACAGATTTAATTATAGAGGGACATTTTCATCAAGGTGTAAGGGTAGGGCATTATATTGCTCTTCCCTCATTTGCTTGTAAAAAAGAGTATGCTATCTTTAATAATTTTAATATAGAGTTTAAAACTATGGAGATTACTCTTTCTTCTAAATGTGAATAAATTAATACTTAAAGGCTGAAAGCAAAAAGCATAAAGCGCAAAGCTTTTTTCTAGAAACCTTAGTTCGAGGTTTCCAAAAACAAGCTTTGAGCTTTATGCTTTCAGCTTTAAGCAATAACATTAAAGCTTAAGGAAATAAAATTGGGTTTAAGTTTGGGTGGCAAAGATGGGTTAGTGCGTAAGGTCAGTTACTACTTACTCTTTTTTAACTCATTACGCATTGCTTTAAAAAGCTCTTTTGGTTCAAACTTTACAACAGGGTCTTTATAGATAATATTTGGTATTATTTCTAATAAAAGATACATTATCATCATCATTGGATAAAATATTTTATACTCTATTTCAAAGGCTTTTACACTATAGTGTTTTTTAAACCAATTAATTGCACTCTCTACACCATTATGGGCTAAAAGTAACTCTATAGTAAATGCAAATCCCCAAGTTATATATGTAAAAACTACTGCTATTAATGTCGCTTTTATTCCAAATAAAGAGGTTATTGCAGCTAAAATAATTGCAAGCATTACACTAAACTCTTTAAATCCATGCCATAAAATTATAAGTGTAGCAGAAGCTACAAAAAGCACTTCAAAAAATAGAATTAAAGAGTTTATATAATTCATCTTTTGAGTATAAGTAGGGCTTGTATATATACCAATTAATAATACTGCAACTATAGTTATACTTAAAGCTACAAGTAGCCAAAAATCTTTACTTTTGCTCATTTTCTATCTCGTAAAGTTTTATTAAAGATTTTGTATTTGGTCGTCTTTTTAACCAATCTATATATAAAGAACTCATCTCTTTAGTTGCCCCTTTTTCTAGAATATGCTCTTTATATGCTTTTGCTTGTTCTTTATTGAACTCTCCATTATCTAAACAAGCAAAAAAGGCATCAGCACTAAATACTTCTGCCCATTTATAACTATAATATCCAGCCGCATATCCACCAGCAAAAATATGTGCAAACCCATGCTCAAATTTTACATATGATGGTGGTTTAATTATAGCAGTATCTTCTCTAATTGTATCTAAAAGTTGAGATATTTCACTCCCTTTATATAGTTTTTGATGAAGTTTAAAATCAAATAGTGCAAACTCTAACTGTCTTAACATTCCCATTGCTGCTAAAAAGTTTTTACTACTTTTAATTTTTGTTAGTAACTCATTTGGTATGGGTTGGTTTGTTTGATAATGACAAGCAAACTCTTTTAATATATTTCTCTCATATGCGAAATTTTCTAAAAATTGAGATGGAAATTCGACAACATCCCAAGCAACTCCCTCTATTCCACTTATATGTCTCTCATTAACTTTGCTAAATAAGTGGTGTATAGCGTGTCCCATTTCATGAAATAGTGTTACTACATCATCATGTCTAAGAAGAGTTGGCATATCTTTAGAAGATTGGGCAAAGTTACAAACTACAAATGCAGAAGCTAAATGCTCTTTTTCATTACTATCTTTATAGTGGCTTTGCCAATTGTGCATCCAAGCACCTCCTCTTTTACTCTCTCTAGCTTCTAAGTCAAAATATATTCTTGCAAATAGATTATTATTCTCGTAAATGTCATATACCTTTACGCAGTTATGCCAAACTTTTGCAGTAACCTCTTTAAACTCTACATTAAATAGTTTTGAGACTAAACTTAACATACCATTTAATGTTTTATATAGTTCAAAATATGGTTTAGTCTCTGTCTCATCAAAGTTAAATTTCTCTTTTTTTAATTTTTCACTATAATAAGCAATATCAAATGGTTGTAAATTTTCTATATTATCTAACTCTTTTGCAAAAGCTTTTAACTCTTCTACCTCTTTGATAGCTTGAGGTTTAGATAATTTTACTAACTCTTCTAAAAACTCTATTACATCTTCGCTACTTTTTGCATCTCTAGTCTGCAAGGCATATTCAGCATAAGATTTAAATCCTAAAATAGAAGCTTTCTCTTTTTTTAATTTTAAAATTTTCTCTATTATTTCTTGATTTTGTGGAGCTCTTGTATTGTATGCTTTATATAACTCTTCTCTTAACTCTCTATTTGGACCATAAGTCATATATGCGATATAACTTGGCATTTGAAGTGTAAATTTGTAGCTAATTTTGCCATCTTTTTCTACTTTTGCTTGTTCTAATTCACTATTAGGAATACCCTCTACATCTTTACTATCTGTAATAATTAACTCATAAGCATTTGTAGCATCTAATAGATTTTGGCTAAATTGATTGCTAAGTTCACTTAAAGTTAAATTTATCTCTTTTAATCTATCTTTATTCTCTTGATTTAACTCTGCACCAGATAAAATAAAATCTCTTTTTAATAAATTTAATACTCTTTTCTCTTCATCACTACTTGAAGATAGAGATTTAATCTTTTCATAAAGTTGTTTATGTGTAGATACATAGCTAGAGAAGTTAGATAAAAGAGGTAAAGACTCTTCATAAGCTTTTTGGGTCTCCTTAGAGTTTAATACGCTATTTAGATGAGATAGAGGTGTAAAGAAGGTCTCTAACTCTTCATCTAAATCCTCTAAAACCTTAATAGACTCTTTATAGTTAGTTGCCTCTTTAGCAATTAAATCTATACTATTTTGTTGTTTTTGTAATAAATTTTCTAACTCTTTTGGAAAATCTTTTAAATTATCTACATTAAATTCTATAAACATCAATAACCTTTTGAATTTTTTTAGATAAAATACTATATTTAATATTAAATAAAGGAAAAAGTATGAGAGTTTTATTAATAAAAGATGTAAAAAGTTTAGGAAAAGCAGGAGAGATTAAAGATGTTAAAGATGGATATGGACAAAATTTTTTAATAAAAAAAGGGTTAGCAAAGTTGGCTACTCCACAAGTTATTAAAGAGTTTGAAGAGCAAAAAGCACAAGAGGCTGCAAAGCTTAAAGCTGAGATAGAAAGATTCAATCAATATAAAGAGCAGATAGAGGCTAATACTTTAAGAGTAGAGAGAGAACAAGCACCAGTTGGAATTAAAGGTTCTGTAACAAACAGAAATATTGCAGATGAGTTAAAAACACAATGGAATATAGATATAGACCATAAAAATATTAACCTTAAAAAAGCAATAAAAGCAGAAGGTTTACATGAAATAGATATTAAGCTAGGGCATGGAATACATGCAAATTTAAAAATAGAAGTTGTAGGTGTATAGATATGTTTGAAGCTACAACTATACTTGCATATAAGAGTGATAAAGGTGCAGTAATTGGTGGAGATGGTCAAGTAACCTTTGGTAATGCTATATTAAAGGGGAATGCTACTAAAATTAGAACTTTACATAATGGTAAAATTTTAGCTGGTTTTGCTGGTAGCACTGCAGATGCATTTAGGTTATTTGATATGTTTGAAGCTATACTAAATGAGAAAAGAGGAGATTTATTAAAATCTGTAATAGAGTTTGCTAAACAGTGGAGAGGTGATAAACACTTAAGACAGTTAGAGGCAATGATGTTAGTTTTAAATAAAGAGCATATTTTTATCTTAAGTGGAACAGGAGATGTTGTAGAACCAGAAGATGGAGAGTTAGCATCCATTGGAAGTGGTGGTAATTTTGCAATATCTGCTGCTAGAGCTTTAAAAAAACATTCGAATTTAGAGCCACTAGAGCTTGTTAAAGAGAGTCTTCAAATTGCTGGAGAGTTATGCATTTATACAAATACAAATATTAAAACACTGGAGTTAAAATAGTGAATAGTAATAATATGACACCAAAAGAGATTGTAAATTATCTAAATCGATATGTAATTGGGCAAGATAATGCAAAAAAAGTTATTGCAATTGCTCTTAGAAATAGATGGAGAAGAATGCAACTTGAACCTGCAATGGCACAAGAGGTAACACCAAAAAATATCTTAATGATAGGGAATACTGGTGTTGGTAAAACTGAAATTGCTAGACGATTAGCAAAAATGATGAATTTACCATTTATAAAAGTAGAAGCTAGTAAATATACAGAAGTTGGTTTTGTTGGTAGAGATGTTGAATCTATGGTTAGAGATTTGGCATTAGAATCTTTAGCAATTACGAAGAAAGAAGAAGCCCAAAAGAATCGAGAGAAGATAGAGGCTTATGTAGAGAATAAAATTATTGAAAAACTCTTACCAAAACTACCAAGTGGAGCTAGTGAAGAGAAGTTGGCTAATTATGATAGATTATTTGCTAAAAAACAAGAGCAGTTAGCAAATGGAGAGTTAGATAATTTAAAAATAGAGATAGAAGTTAGTGGTAGAGGTATAGATGTCTCATCTACTGGGAATGTGCCACCAGAAATGGTAGAAGTGCAAGAGTCTATTATTCAAGTAATTGGTGGAATGAATAAAAAGAAGAAAAAAGAGGTAACTGTAAAAGAGGCAAAAAAACTTTTAGAGTATGAAGCCCAAAAAGAGTTATTTAATGAAGAAGAGATTAAACAAAAGGCTTTAGAGAAAGCTCAAAGTGGTGGTATTATATTTATTGATGAGATAGATAAAGTAGCTGTATCTGCAAGTTCGAGTTCAAGACAAGACCCAAGCAAAGAGGGGGTTCAAAGAGATTTGTTGCCAATTGTAGAAGGAAGTAGCGTTAAGACTAAGCTAGGACAGCTTGAAACTGACCATATTCTATTTATTGCAGCAGGAGCTTTCCATTTAAGTAAGCCAAGTGATTTAATACCAGAGCTTCAAGGTCGTTTCCCTCTTCGTGTAGAGTTAGATAGCTTAACCGAAGATACTTTATATAGAATTTTAACTGAGCCTAAGAACTCTTTAGTTAAACAGTATCAAGCTTTGCTTGGAGTAGAAGGTATTGAGTTAAATTTTAAAGAAGAGGCTTTAAGAGCAATTGCCTATTATAGTTTTGTAGCTAATGAAAAAACTGAAGATATAGGGGCTAGAAGATTGCATACAGTAATGGAAAGATTATTAGATGATATTAGCTTTGAAGCAGATACACTAAGTGGAGTTGTAGATATTACAAAAGAGTTAGTAGATGAGAAATTAGGTGAATTAGTTGAAAGTGAAGATACTACAAGGTATATACTTTGATTGAGGAAGAAGGTAAAAGGGTGAAGGAGGAAGATATAGAAAATCAAAAGTGTGGTTTTGTAGCAGTTGTTGGAAGACCAAATGCAGGTAAAAGTACTCTACTTAACTTTTTAAGTGAGTATAAACTTGCTATGGTTTCTAAAAAAGCACAAGCTACAAGAAAGAGAATGAATATAATTGTAATGCATAAAAATTCACAAATTATATTTGTAGATACCCCTGGTATTCATAAAAAAGAGAAATTATTAAATAAATTTATGTTAGAGGAGGCTATAAAAGCCCTTGGCGATAGTGATTTGCATATTTTTTTAGCACCTGTTAATGACTCTATAGACTCTTATAAAGAGTTTTTAGAACTTAGAAAGAGAAAAGATATTCCACATATTGTCCTTTTAACAAAGGTAGATAGAGTAGATAATAAAAGAGTTTTAGAAAAACTTAATGAGTATAATCAATTTGCAAATGAGTTTGAAGCAATTATACCATTTTCTATAAAAAGAGGTGGAGTTACAAAAGATATGCTTTTAGATGAGGTTATTAAATATCTTCCAACTCACCCTTGGCTTTATGATAGTGAACTTTTGACGACTCAAAATGTAAGAGATATTTATAAAGAGTTAATTAGAGAAGCAGTATTTGAAAAACTTAGCGATGAGATACCATATGAGAGTGATGTTGTAATTGACAGAATAGATGAAAAAGGAAACCTAGATGTGGTAACAGCATCTATAGTTGTTGAAAAAGATACACAAAAAAGAATGATAATAGGTAAGGGGGCTCAAAGTATTAAACGAGTTGGAAAGTATGCAAGAGAGCAGATGCAAGAGTTTTCTGATAAAAAGATATATTTAGATTTAAATGTAATTGTAAGAAAGGGTTGGAGCAAAAATAAAGAGTATTTAGAAGAGTTGGGTTATATATTCTAATTGCATTTTTTCCACATTTAAGCCTTAATTAATATTAAAACATATATAATATTTTAATATTAATTATATAGGGTTGAATTGTGAAAAAGGGTAGCAAAAATTCAGTAATTACAATAAATAGTTATAATGGAGATATTTGTAAAGTTACTCAGAATAATTTTTCTAAATTATCTAAATTAAAGAGAGCTAACAATGATACTTTAATATCTTGTATCGCTAATAAAGATTTAATAATTGAACCAGTAGAGTTAAGTGCTTCACTACCTCCTGATAGTATAGATAGTGTTATTACTGATAAAGTTTACGATGAGTTACGCTTAGATCCAGCAATAGAGTATGAAATATCTCCTATAAAGACCTCTTATACATCAAATAAAATAAAGTATCAAACTTTTATTGTAGATAAAAATGAGTTAAAAAATCAGTTAAGTAATATATCTAAAAAAGTAAAAGTTATAGATTATGTTATACCTTCTCCATTGCTTTATAAGTCTCTATATCAATCTAAAATATTAGATACTAACTCGATAGATATGTTTATATATTTTGGAGATTATGATACATTTATTACATTTTATAAAAAAGGAGAATACTTATACTCTAAATCAATCAAATTTTCTTTAGAAAATATATATGATAGATTTATAGAACTCTCTCAAGATACAACTTTAAATCAAGAGCAGTTTAAAAATATGTTATCTTCAGTTGGTTTAAAATCAGAAAATGATAAGCATAGAGAACTGCTTATTCGTATAATGAATGAGTGCTTTTTAACAATTAATGATGTTGTAATATATACTAAAAGAGCTTATGATATTAAAGATATAAAAAAAGGTTTTATAGGTTTTAGCTGGGGATACCTTGATGGCATAGAAGCTTATGCAAAAAATTATTTAAATGTAGATGCTTACTCTATGGATACACTATTTTCATCTGGAGTAAAGTGTAATGCAATAGATAAATTAATGTATCTTACTGCACAAGAGTTAAATTCATCTACTTTAGAGTTACCAAATTTTACACCATACCCTAAACCTTTACCTATAGCAAAGAGACCATCTGGAAAAATTATCTCTTTATTTATTGTTATTGTTTTACTATTTATGATACCAATAGCTTATGACTATTTTGTAGGTTTAAGTTTAAAGGGACAAAATATTATTTTAGAGAAAAAAGAACAAAAATTAACTGCAATAGCTAATAGATATAAAGCCTCTATTAAACAAAAAAGAGAAGAGTTAAAGGCTTTAGATAAAGCTTTAGATAAAACTAGTAAATTATATGATACAAAAAAAGAGAAGTTAACACAAGTTTATAATAAAAAATTTAACTACTCTCTTCGCTCTGAACAATTAGCTCTTATTACAAATATTTTAAAAGGTTATGATATTAAAAGTAGAGAGATAGAGATAGATGATAATAGATATTTAATAGAAATAGAGTCTAAAGATGATAAAGAGATAACTCTATTTATAAAACAAATTGTCAGCAAATTAAATAAAAGTATAAAAGATATTAATATAAGAGATATTAAATTTGATAAGTTAGAAGGTTTATATAAGGGTAAATTAGTCATAGAGTTTAAGGAGGGAGTATGAATTTTTTAGATAGATTAGATAACTACTATTATAGTAAAAAGCCTAATGAAGTTTGGCTAATGGTTATACTTGTTGCTGCTTTAATTGGCTATTTACTATATGTTCTTATTTCTGATTATGCATATAATTTTAGAGTTGCTCAAGAGAGTAAATTTGATAATTTAAATAATAAAATAGATGAAGATAATAATTATTTACGCTCTATTACAGTTAATGGAGATAGGAATTACTATATAAAAGATTTAAGTAAAAAAATTGCTAAAAAAAGAGTAGAGTTAAATAGTTATAGAGCTAAACTCTCTAAATTAGATGGAGCTGTAAGTAAATTAAATACTATTCTTTATAATAATGGTAATTGGTCTAAATTTTTACACTCTATTGCAAAACAAGCAGAAGATAATAATTTAAAAGTATATAATATATCTAATATAGCTTATGATAATAATAAAAGTTTTGGTAAAGTGTTAGATGTAAATATAAAATGTGAAGGTAAGTATGGAGAAATTTTAGCATTTGTAAATGATTTAGAAAAGACACAATTGGTTGCAAATGTATCTAAATTAAAGTTAAAATCAACTCCTAATGTTCCAATTGCAGATATCAACTTAACAGTTTGGGGTATAAAGCCATGAAAAGAGTTATATTAATTTTATTACTAATTAATCTATCACTATTTTCTGATGAAATAGATAAAATAATTTCAAAAATAAATGAAAAAAGAGATAGTAGTTTATCTAAAACTCAATTAATTAAAATAGAGTCTCCAATGCCTAAAATTACTATTATTGATAAAAATAGCACAAAAGATAAAAATAAAACTATTGTAATTGCGAATAAAAAGGAAGAGACATTTACCTTAAGTGCTATTATTAATAATAGTGCCTTAATAAATGATAAGTGGGTTAAGTTAGGAGAAAAGATTAATGGATATAAACTTGTAGATATAATGGATGATTCTGTCTATTTACAAAATAATAAAAAGAGTAAACTAATCTTTTTCAAAAAAAAGAGTGATAAAATAAAAATTTCAATAGGTGGTTAAGTTATGAAAAAAATAGTATCTTTAGTAGCAATTTTATCGGTATTGTCAGTAAATGAATTATTAGCAAATAGTTGTTCAAATGAGAAGTTTTCTGTAACTATTCAAAAAGAGATATCTATATCCCAAGCGTTAGATAATATTGCCGAAAATTGTGGCTTAAGTGTTGTGGTTAAAGATGCTTTAGCACAAGAGAGGTTAAAAAAGAAGTTATATTATATCAAGTTAAAAGATTCTACTTTAAATAGATTTTTAGAGACTATTTTGAAAGATAATGATTTAAATTACTCTTTAAAAGGAGATAAGTTAGAAATATCATATTTAACTACCAAAACTTTTAAAGTTCACTATATATCTAGCAATAGAATTGGTAAAAGTAGTGCTAATATCAATATTGCAAATGCTGGAGTAAATGGAAAAGGTGCATCGAGCAAGAGTGGTATGACTATATCTAGTGATGATAGTTTTGATTTCTGGAAAAAGTTAAAAGGTGAGATACATAGAATTTTAGTGACTTCTGGAGATGGTAGTTTACATTTTGAAAAAAAGGGTAATGCTTGGGTAGATAGTAAAGGTCACTCATGGCAATTTAATCCACTAGAACCTATTATTGACCCTGAAGCTGGACTAATTACTGTAACTGGAACACCATCTCAAATTAAAAAAGTTAAAAGCTATTTAAGAGCTTTATCTAAGCAAGTTAAATCTCAAGTTATGATAGATGTTAAAATACTATCTGTAACACTAAATAATGATAAACATACAGGAATTGATTGGTCTCAACTATATGGATTTCAAAATTTTAAAATTAATACTTTAACTATGAGTCAAAAAAATATGTTAGAGTGGAAATATGAAAATGGAGAACTTAAAGAGACCAAATATGCTCCAGGAACTCGACCTAGTAATGCTAAATTATTTGAAGGTAGGGGTGTACAGACAATTGATGATTTAATTAAATACTTAAAAACACAAGGAACTGTAAAAACAGTATCTAATCCAAAAATTATGACACTTAATAATCAACCAGCATTAATTAGTGTTGGAAAAGAGTTATTTTATAAAACATTATCTGCTACGAAATCATCAGATGGTAAAAATAGTTCTACTTCTGAAAATATTCAATCGGTTTTTGCTGGTGTTTTGTTAGATATTACACCTGAAATCGATAAACATGGTATGATTACATTAAAGATTAATCCATCTATATCTGAAACAGATGGTCCAATTGGTTCAAGTGGCACAAGAACAATGCCACCAGATTTAATTAGACGACAAATTTCTACTGTAATAAAGGTTAGAAATGGAAAACATGCAATATTAGGTGGGTTAATCTCTACAGCAGAGAGTACAGTTAATAGTAAGGTACCTCTATTAGGAGATATACCTCTTATTGGTGAGGCATTTAAAAAAGAGAGAAAGATAACTAAAACAGAAGAGTTAGTTATTATTATTACTCCAAGAATTACAAATAGTAGATGTGGAATCTCTCTTAAAAGTTTAGGATATAGGAGTATTACAAGGTGAGTTATTACGATATTGCGAAAGAATCTTTTGTAGATGAAATTAATTTAGATAGTTACATTGAGTTGCCAAGTTCTGTAGCAGCTTATGAAGAGCTTGAGTTAGCTTTTGAAAAACCTTTTAAACTTATGCTTTTATATGGTGAACCAGGAACAGGTAAAAGTCTTCTTTTAAATCGTATATATGATAAAAAGAAGTATCAAAAAGAGATACATTTTATAGATTCTCCTTTATTGGATGAGGCTGAGTTTTTTAGAAGATTATTTGATATTTTAATTCAAAAACCTATGCCAAAAAATACAAAAGTTGATTTTAATACTTTTGTAGAGTTTTGTAAAGTTATTAAAGGGCAAAGGGATATAATAATACTTTTAGATGAAGCTCAGTTGTATCCTAAAAAAATTTTAGAACAAATTAGAATCCTTTCTGATACAGGTGTTCTTAGATTTGTTATCTCAATTCATAAAACAACAGATGAAGATGTTATAGCAAAGTCTCATTTTCAAACTAGAATATGGGGGTCTATAGAGCTTAAAAATGCTACTAAAGATGAGTTAAAAACATATATACATCAGCGTTTATTAAGATTTAATCAATTTGAAATTGCAAATCAAATTAAACAAAAAAATGTTGATTTTATTTATAAATGCACAAATGGTAACTTCAGGTCTTGTAGCAAATTAATGTACACAACTTTTGAAATTTATCAATACTATGAAAAACATGATCCATCACAATTTAGTAAAAATAGCTTTTCTCAAAAGTTTTTAGAGATGGCAGCAATTGCAATAGGAGCTATAGATGTATGATATACCAGAATTAGAGAAAAAATGGCGTAAATATAAGAGAAATCAAATTAAAAAACCTATTATTATATCTATTGTTTCGGTTCTGTTAATAGGTGGTATTAGTGCTATTGTTTTAACATATATAAATAGTAGTTCCCCAAAAGAGAGTGTAAGTAAAAAAACAACAACTGTAGCAAAAAGTGATGATAAACCAGCAATGGTTATTGTTAAAAATAGCTCAAATCCAAATGTAAAACAAAGTTCTAACCAACAAACTACATCAAATACACAATCTGATAATGAAATTGATTTAAGTAAAGCAACAATTGTAAAACCTAATGTTCCAGATGATGAAATTAGAGTAATTGGTTTTGATAAAAAAGAGAAAAAAGAGATAGAGAAAAAGTATAGTGATATATTATTACCTACAAATGCTACTAAAGATATTCAAGAAAGAGAGCATATTAAAGAGTTAGAAGAGAAGTTTAAAGAGTCTCAAGATCCAAATGATTCATTAGAAATTGCTAAATATTACTATAAAAAAGGAAATTATAAAAAAGCAGAAACTTGGGCAGTAAATACAAATAATATCGATGGAGATTTAGAAGATAGTTGGCTTATTTTTGCAAAAGCTAGATTTAAACAGGGATTTAGAATAGATGCTATAAAAGTTTTACAATCTTTTTACGATGAAACAAATTCGCAAAAAGCTAAAAAACTTTTAGATAAGATAAGACGCGGTAAAAATGTAGATTAGGTTTTATTAATGCACTGCTCTTATTTAGAAAGAATTAAATCAATTGTGTTATATTTTTTTATTAAAAGTTAGGTTGTTCTAATATGAATATATATATAGAAGAGTTAATAAGAAATGGATTGTTAGATAAAAACAGCTTAATTACATATATAAAAAATAATCCAAATCGTGCAATTACATTAGGTAGATTAGTCGATTCTGGAGTTTTAAATAAAGAGCAATTATATAGATATTTTATAAATGAGTTAAAAGATGGAGATTTATCTTTTAAAGATATTGATATATTAGATAGAGAAGATTTAGACCTTATAGATTTTTATAAATTTTTATCTAATCAATTAAATATAGATTATATAGATTTAAATGATACAGAGATTGATAGCACACTATTAGATAAAGTACCAATAAGTTTACTTATTAAAAATAAAATGTTAGTTATTGAAGAAGATGATTTACATGTTTTAGTTGTATTTTCTGACCCTTTTGATTTAGCTGCACAAGATTTAATATCAAGATATTTCCCTAAAAAAATATTAAAAATTGGTATATCTAGGTTTTCTGATATAAAAGATAAATTATTACAAATAGAGACTTATGAGAGTTTAAAAAAGTATGTTGAAGAGATTAAAAGAGATTTACAAACTAGTGCAAATAGTGAAGATAATGAATCTCCAGGTATTTTAAAGCTAATTGAGTTAATTTTAAAGAGTTCTATTGTAAGTAAGGCTAGTGATATTCATATAGAAGTAACTGAAAAAAATTGTATAGTTAGAGATAGGATAGATGGAATGTTACAACAAAAATTTATTTTTGATAAAGTTATATTTGGTCCTCTATCTTCAAGAATAAAACTTTTATCTCAACTTGATATTGCTGAAAGAAGAAAGCCTCAAGATGGAAGGTTTGGAACGACAATTCTTGGAAAACCTTATGATTTTAGGGTATCTACTCTTCCTACTCTAATTGGAGAGTCTATTGTAATGAGGATTTTAGATAAATCTAAAGCATTAATTACCCTAGAAGATATGGGAATGAATGATATAAGTTACAATGGCTTTAAAAAAGCTATTAGTGCACCATATGGTATTGTTTTAGTTACTGGTCCAACAGGAAGTGGTAAAACAACTACACTTTATGGAGCACTTAATGCAATCAAAAGTGTAAAAGATAAAATAATTACAGTAGAAGACCCTGTAGAGTATCAAATGAGTGGTATTCAACAAGTACAAGTTAATGTAAATGCTGGTTTAACTTTTGCTTCAGCACTTCGCTCTATCTTAAGGCAAGACCCAGATAAAATTATGATAGGTGAGATTAGAGATAATGAAACTCTTAGAATTGCTATACAAGCAGCAATGACAGGACACTTAGTATTATCAACTCTACATACAAATGATGCAATTTCTGCTGTATATAGAATGGTAGATATGGGTATAGAGAGTTATTTAGTTAGTGGCTCTTTAGTTGCTATTCAAGCACAAAGACTTGTTAGAAAAATTTGCCCATACTGCAAGAGTGAGACTACAATTAAAGGTGCTATATTAGATACTATATCTCCATATATACCAAAAGGTCAAGAGGTAAAGTTTTTTAAAGGTGAAGGTTGTAGAGAGTGTTATGGTAGTGGATATATGGGAAGAGAGATGATATCTGAAGTATTAACTATAAGTAATAAATTAGCAAGTATGATTGCCTCAGACGCTCCAAAAGAGGAGTTAGAAAAAGAGGCTAATAAAGAGGGGTTTATGTCTATGTTTAGCGATGGTATCTCAAAAGCTCTTAAAGGAGTTACAACAGTAGATGAGATATTTAGAGTAGCGAGGTTATAATTATGTATTATAAAGTAAATTATCTATACAGAGGTAAAAAATTTTCACAAATAGTAAAAGCTAATAATAAATTTGAAGCTTCAAAAAGTTTAAAAAAAGAGAAAAAGAATATTATTGTTATTGCAACTGAACCAACATCTGCCCCAGTAGAAGATAGTTTTAGCAAACTACAAGAGAGCTTTGAATCTATTTTTAAGCCAAAGTTAAGAATAGATGATAAAATTGCATTTATTAGACAAACAGCAGTAATGACAGATGCTGGTTTACCAATTCATGATGTTTTAGAAGATATTGCAGCAACCTCAAATAATAAAGTTTTACAAAATACTCTACTATCTATTGCAAATGATATTAATGTAGGTAAGAGTATGTCACAAGCACTAGAGCCACATAAAGAACAAATGGGACATATTGTAATGGCGATGACAAAGCTTGGTGAAAAGACAGGAAACTTTCCAGAAGCTTATCATAAACTAGCAGATATTTTAGAGAGTATTAGAGATAATAATAATAAATTTAAAAAGGCTATGCGTTATCCAATTACAGTTATAGTTGCACTTGTCTTAGCTTTTGTTACAGTAATTATGACTGTTGTTCCTAAATTTAGATCTATTTTTGCAGAACTTGGAGCAGATTTACCAGCTGCAACAAAACTTTTACTCTCAGCAGAGAGCTTTTTTAGAAATTATGGTATTTATATTATACTATTTTTGATTGGTATATTTTTTGCACATAGGCACTTTTATAAAAACTCTGAAGAGTATAGATATAGAGTAGATGCTATATTGGCAAATCCAAAATTTTATCTTATTGGTAAGTTGGTATATCTATCTAATATTCATAATTATACTTTAGTTTTTGGTTCACTAATAAAAGCTGGTATTCCAGTATCTGATGCAC
The DNA here is from genome assembly GCA_964389865.1 of uncultured Nitratifractor sp. Taxonomy (GTDB): domain Bacteria; phylum Campylobacterota; class Campylobacteria; order Campylobacterales; family Sulfurovaceae; genus JAADEQ01. The sequence goes on along the minus strand of CAYMGA010000003.1, from coordinate 407 downwards.
TTAGCACTGCTATAGGTGTTGTTGATAATAGATATATAAGAAAAGAGTTAGAGAGTGTTAATATAAATATTGGTAGAGGAGCATCTTTATCTGAAGCATTTGAACAAACAGGACTTTTTGAAAATATGACAATTCAAATGATAAAAGCAGGGGAGAGTAGTGGACAGTTAGATCATATGCTTGGTAAAGTCTCTGGCTATTATAATATGAAGTTCCAAAATTTAATTGATAATCTATCTGCATATATAGAACCAATAATGATTGCTATGATTGCAGGACTTGTTTTGCTATTAGCTCTTGGAATATTTATGCCAATGTGGGATTTAGGAAGAGCTGCTAGAGGGTAATTGAGTGTTGAGTGTTGAGTGTTGAGTGTTGAGTGTTGAGTGTTGAGTGTTGAGTGTTGA
>CAYMGA010000002.1:0-18296 GCA_964389865.1 uncultured Nitratifractor sp. | reverse complement strand
GTTGAAAGACATTTAGCTGACTATTACTAATAGAGCGTTTGATCTTCTTCTAAGACACTACCTTACTAAGCAAAATTAGTTTTTAGTTTCTGGTTTCTAGTTTCTGGTAGAAAAAGTGATTGTATTATATTAAAAGTATTACTTAGGTCTGTCTCCTCTTTAAGAGTAAAGAGTGTCAGATGTTAGACTCTTAACAATATTAAGTTTTAACTTAATAGTTAGTGATTTATATTTAGTTGTTAGTGCAATTAGTTACAATCTTAACATATAATCTCAAGCAAGAGAAGCAAGAGTATCAAGGTGCTTTTACTTCTCTTGGTGGTGTCGCTAGAGTGAGGGTCATACCCAGCTCCATCCCGAACCTGGAAGTCAAGCCTCACATCGCCGATAATACTGCCGGCTACGCTGGTGGGAACGTAGGTCGATGCCATCTTGAGAGTCTCTTTATTAAATCTTCTTTTTATTTTTTTCTCATATTTATTTTTACTTATTGTTTTTTTAATCTTTTTGGGTTTTATTTGTTTTAGCGAATGTGTTATTTTTTTATCTTTTACAAGAAATCTAAAATTTATTTGGATATAATCACTATATGAAATTTATAATATTATTTTTATTACCACTATTATTAATTAGTAAAGAGTTAAAAATTGCTTCTTATAATGTTGATAATTTTTTTGATATGGTTAAAGATGGTACAGAGTATAATGATTATATACCAAATATGCACAATTGGACTAAACCTATCTTTCAAAAAAAAATCACAAATATAACAAAAGTGATTTGTGATTTAAATGCTGATGTATTAGCTCTAGAGGAGATTGAAAATAAGAATGCTTTAAATATTTTACTAAAAAATTTAAATAGAGTAGGATGTCTATATAGGTATAGTGCAATTACTAATAATAGGGGAGCTATTAATAGTGCATTAATATCTAAAATACCAATAAATAAATATAAAACTTTAAAAGTTAGTTCAAATCCTAGAGATAGAGATATTTTAGAAGTCGATTTAGATTTAGAACCAAAATTAAAAATTTTTGTTAATCACTGGCGTTCTAAAGCTGCACCTGAAAGTTTTAGAGTAAGATATGCAAAAGCTTTAATTAAAAGAATTTCGAAGCTTCCAAAAGATAGTGAATATATTATTTTAGGTGACTTTAATAGTGAATATAACGAGTGTTCTATTATTAGTCAAAAAAATAATGATACTAATGGTATTTGTGGTATAGATACTATTTTAAAAACATTTTATAATGGAAGACTATTAAAGTTAAGAGATAATCTTGATTTAAATAGTAGTTATCACTATAATTTATGGAGTGAGCTTTCACCACATAAACGATGGAGTCACGATTTTTATGGTAAAAAAGCTGCATTAGATTCTATAATAATACCTAAAACTTTAATTGATAATAAGGGATGGTTTTATAAAAAAGATAGTTTCTATGTATTCAAAAAGAGTTATCTATTTAAAAAGGGTAAAAGAAATAGGCTTAATGTTTGGGAATATAAACACTCTAAACATTTAGGTAAAGGTTATTCTGACCATTTACCAATATATGCATACTTTTCTAATTCTACTAAAAAAGAGTTAAAACATGAGACTATTTTAGATAAGTTTTGGAAATTGTTTATTCCTAAAGTAAAAAAGAGTAATAAAAAATATTTAAAAGAAGTTACTCTTAATACTCTTGCCGAGTGGAAATTTTTAAAAAGTTCTGTAATTTTAAAAGATGGATGTGTAGTTTTTAAAAGAGGTGATAGTGGGGTTTTAAAAAGTTCTAAAAACTCTAGTGCTATAACTCTATATAAAAGTGCTGATGGTTTAAAAGAGGGGCATTGCTATATTTTAAAAATATATAAAAAGAAAAGATATTATGGATTAGATGAAATATTAGATTTAGATATAGTTGAAGATATTGGTAATATAAATGTAGAGGATTACATAAAAGAGTTTGATATAAATAGTTTAGAGAGTTATAAAGTTGGGGATATTGTTAAAAATATTAAGGGTATATATAGAGATAAATATTTAAATATTGATGGGAAAAGAGTTAAAATATATGCTAAAAGAAAAAGAAAAGGAATTTTTACAAAAGGTAGTAATTTATATATAAAAAAAGCACAAATTGGGTATTATAAGGGAGAAAAAGAGTTAGTTATTTACTCTGTAGATGATGTAATTAAGGAGAATTAATGCAGTATTATAGTTGGATTTTAGCATTTCATGTTATGAGTTTTATTAGCTGGATGGCAATGCTATTTTATCAGCCAAGATTATATGTTTATCATAGTGAAAATGCAGATAATAAAGGATTTATAGATGTTGTAAAAATTCAAGAGTATAAATTAATTAAATATATAGGAACTCCTGCAATGTGGGCTACTATATTAAGTGGTAGTGCTATGATATACCTTAATCCAGACTATTTAAAGCAAGGATGGATGATTGTAAAATTAATTACTTTATCTTTTTTAATTGCTTATCATTTCTCTTTAGAGATACATAGAAGAAAGTTGGAAGAAAACCCTAAATATAAACCAGGTAAGTTTTATAGATTTTATAACGAGTTGCCAACTCTTTTAATGATAGTAATTGTTATTATGGTTGTTATTAAGCCATTTTAATAGTATATTTTATGTAAATATAATCCTTGTGGTTTTGCAAGGGTTGTAAAGTATTTATTTTCTAGCTTTAGTTGCTCTTTTAATTGGTAAATTGTTATCTTTTGTTGTTCTACTAATATTGCACCTTCTACCATAATTCTAACTTGACTTCTTAAAAATCCATTTGCATAGATATATATAGCAATATAATCTCTTATTTCCTTTATCTCTATTTTAAAAATCTCTCTTACATCGCTAGTTGTTTGAGAGCCTTGTTTTTTAAAATTTTTAAAATTATGTTTACCTATATATAAATTTAAAGCTTTTTTAAATAAAGAGCTATTACTTATTTTGTAATAACTTACATAATCTCTCTCAAAAACATTAGGAGTAGTCGTTTTTAATATATACCTATAAACTCTTTTTTTTGCACTATATTGTGCATGGAAACTACTATCCACATATTTTATATAATTAAATTGAATATATTTTAACTTACTATTTAGTCGATACTTTAACTCATTTAGTGATTTTTTTTGCCAAAAGAGTGGTATATCAAAATGTATAACTTGTCCTGTTGCATGAACGCCACTATCTGTTCTGCCACTTCCTATAATTTTTTCTTTAATTCCTAAAGAGAATAAAGCATTTTCTATAGTTTGACTTACTGTATTAGATGTATCTTTTTGTCTTTGAAATCCAAAAAATTTAGAGCCATCATAACTAATAGTTGCTTTAAGTCTCAATTAAAACCTTTTTGCTACTCTTTTATTAAATACAATTATTGATATAGTTAACCATAATATAACTGTGGCTATCAAAAGGTATAAACTACCACTTTTTCTAGTAATTATAGAAGGTATATATATTAATAATACACTTAGTAATATATATATACTTGCTCTATTCTTTTGATATCTTGGATTATATATGCCAAATGCAATATATAAGATAAATAGTAAAAGAGGTGATATAGATATTAAAATATAGTAATATAATTTTTTTCTATTCTTTTTCCAATACTCTTTTGTAGTTAATATTTTTTTAGAATAAAATTTAGAACTATTATAAATTTTCATATTTTTAAAATCTATAATTTGAAAGCTTCTATCTTTATGTTTATAAATTGAACCATTATCTAAATTTAAATAGCTATTTATATTTTTATCAAAGTTATTGTTTATGAATCCACTTTTAGATATTAAAAGTTGCATAGATTTATCACTATTTTGTCTAAACATAGTTACATTTTGAAATATACCATCTTTATTACTTTTAATAAATATATGATTATTTCCAAAGTGTTGACTTAATTTTTTAGGTAATATTTTTAGATTTGATTCATATATCTTTTGAGATTTAAAGTTTTGCATTTTTTGTGTTGTATATGGGGATATAAATAGACCAAGTGTTCCAATAATTAATGTAAATAGTAGTGCTATAGGAAAAAAGTATTTTATTAACTTTTTAGGTTTATAGCCAGATGCGAAAACTGCTATCATCTCATTAGTTTCTGTTAAATTTGAAATAGAATTTATGATAGCACCAATAAAAGCTAATGGTAGAGTAGCAAAGATAATATCTGGTAATACATAAAGATAAAATGCTATAAAATCTGAACTACTAAGAGTGATTTTAGCTGATAATTTAGATATATTTATTATATATATTAAAGATAATATAGTAAAGAATGGGATAAATAGTGTTGCAAAACTTTTTGTAAAATTATTTAATAGATAAGATTTTAATCTATCCATACATTATTACCTTTAATTGATAAATTAACCACTCCTTATTAAGATAAGTTATTAGTGTTGCTAATGCTAAAAATGGAACAAATGGAACCATAGTATCTTTTGCAAATATAGATGGAAAGAGTGCTAAAATAGCAGAGATAAACATTGCTATAAAAAATGCAGGATAACCAAGAAGTGAGGCCATTGTAGCTGCTACAATTATATCAGCTTCTCCTAAAGTATCTTTTTTTGCTAATTTACTTGTTATAAATCCTAATAGAAAGAATCCAATAGCTGCATATAAAGCATTTAAAATTGACTCTATAAAATTTGGATTAATAATTGCAAATGCAAGTGCAGCAAAATTTAATGAGTCTGGAACGGCATAATACTCAAAATCTATCATAGTTAATGCCAACAGTAGGCTAAAAGATATTGCAACAAATGGTAGATACCATACTAAACCTACTTTTAAAAATAGAGTAAACCAAATTAAACCATTAATTAACTCTATGAATGGATATCTAATTGATATTGGCTCTTTACAAAAACCACATTTCCCACCAAGTAATACCCAAGATATAATAGGTATATTATGATACCATTTTAATCTACTATTACATTTTGGACAAGTAGATGGTGGATTTGATATATTTAATTTTTTTGGAACTCTATATATTAAAACATTTAAAAATGAACCAAAGCTAATTCCAAAAAGAAAAATAAAAATTGCTATTAAATTAAACTGCTCCAAATTTTCTCTCTCTATTTTTATAATCTTGTATAATTTTTTCTAACTCTTGTGGAGTAAAATCTGGCCAAAGAGTTTTAGTAAATGCAAACTCTGCATATGCAACTTGCCATAGTAAAAAGTTAGATAATCTTTTCTCTCCACTTGTTCTAATTAGTAAATCTATACTATTATATGGTGTATCTAAAGCTTTTTCTAAAGACTCTTTAGTTACTACTTTTTTATCTTTACATAAATTATTTATAGCTCTAATTATCTCATCTTGAGCACCATAGTTTAGTGCTAAAATTTGAGTTAATTTACTATTATTTTTTGTTGCTTCTTTTGTTTTAATAATTGTATCTTTTAACTTCTTAGAAAATGGCTCTAAATTACCTATTGTTTCAAATTTGACATTATTTGCTTGGTATGTTTTTAATTCATTTTTTAAATATCTATTTAATAATTTCATTAAAAAGTCCACCTCTAATTTAGGGCGTTTCCAATTTTCTGTACTAAAAGCGTATAGTGTTAGGGTTTCTATCTCATCATGATTAGAACAAAAAGTTGTAATGTCTCTAACAACTTCTGCACCCTTTTCATGCCCTTTAACTCTTGGTTTACCTTTTGCTTTTGCCCATCTTCCATTGCCATCCATTATTATTGCTAAGTGTTTTAAACTATTTGACAAACTATAACTCCAACTCTTTTGCAAAATCTAAAATTTTAAATGCTATATTTAATTTACTATCTAGTGGTAACTTCTCTTCTTTGGTTTTACTGATACAAGTTACTTCATTTAAATCACTTCCAAAGTTATTTGCCTCTTTTAATATATTAAGACATACAGCATCTATACTTTTATTTTTTAACATATTAATGGCATTTTGCTTTGCCTCTTTTTCATCTTTTTCTGCTTTAAAACCAATAGTAATTAAGCCATCTTTATTTATGCTCTTTAATATATCTGGATTTTGTGTTAACTCTAATGACCACTCATTACCTAACATACTCTTTTTTAACTTCCCATCTTGCGGATATTTAACTCTATAATCTGCAACAGCAGCAGCCATAAATAGATAAGGTATCTTTTGTATCATACCCATAGCATTTGGGTTATTTAAACTAGCTTTACTCATTACACCTTTTTTAGCTACTCTAATAGCATCAATAGTAAACTCTAACATCTCTTGAGCATCATCTACATCTATTGTATATAAATCTTTTGGTATAGAGTTATCTCTTTTTGTTGTTATTAAACATACATCAGCACCCTTTAGATATAGTGCTAGAGCTAAAGCGTTTGCCATTTTACCACTAGAGTGATTTCCAATAAAGCGAACTTCATCTATTGCCTCTCTTGTTCCTCCACCTGTTACTATAACTCTTCTATTACTCCAAAAATCATCTTTTAAAATAGATTTAACTGTTGCATAGTATATATCTAAAGGTTCTGCTAATGCCCCAATACCTTGAGTGCCACAAGCTAATAGTTTACTTTGTGGGTTTACTATAGTAACATCATTTACAGCTAACATCTTTAAAGAGCCTTCTGTATAGTGATTTTTAAGCATTTGAGTGTTAGCAGATGGTGCTATAATTAAATTTTTATCATAAGCTAATGCACAATCTAAAACTATACTATCAGTTATACCTTTTGATAATTTGTTTATAGAGTTTGCAGTAATTGGAGCAATTACAAAAGCATCACTTGATTGTGGTAACTCTATATGATTTAAATTACTAGACCAATCTTCACTACTGCTTGTTAAAACTCTATTTCTTGTTAATGCTTCAAAAGTTAAAGGAGTTACAAATTTTTGAGCACTTTGACTCATAACTACATTTACATTTGCACCACTCTTTACAAATAGTCTAACTAACTCACATGCTTTATATGCTGCAATAGAGCCCGTTATTCCAACTAAGATATTTTTACCGTTTAAGTCTATTAAATTCATCTATTTCGCTTTAAAAAATTTATTAAAGAAGCCATTTACAATTTTTTGTTTAACCCTGCTAATTGCTAAAGCACCACTTGGTACATCTTCGGTTACTGTTGAACCTGCTGCTATCATAGTATTATCTTCGATATTTACAGGTGCTACAAGTTGCGAATCGCTTCCTACAAATACATTTTTACCAATTTTTGTCTTATACTTTGCTTTTCCATCATAGTTACAAGTAATTACACCAGCTCCAATATTTGTGCCACTATCTATTTGGCTATCTCCTAAATAGCTTAAATGTCCAGCTTTTACATCATTAAGGTTAGATTTTTTAACCTCTACAAAGTTACCTATATGAGAATCTATAATTGTAGATTTTGGGCGAATATGTGCCATTGGACCAATGGAGCTATTATCTATTTTACTATCTTCTATAACTGAGTAAGCTTTAATATGAGAGTTATTAATAGTGCATTCTCCTTCTATTGTTACACCATTTTCTAAAATACTCTCACCCTCTATAACAGCACGAGAGTCTATATAGATACTCTTAGGATAACGCATAATTACACCATTGTCCATAAATTGTTGTTTAATCTTTTGTTGCATAAACTCTTCGGCTTTTGCTAAATGAACTTTAGAGTTAACACCCATAAACTCCTCTTCATTTACTATAATTGGCTCTATTTGTTTACCACTATCAACAGCCATCTTTATAATATCTGTTAAATAATATTCATTCTGTGCATTTTTATTATCAATTTTTGGAACAAACTCTTCTAAAATTTTACTATTAAAGCAGTAAACTCCAGCATTAACACTTTTAATTTTTAACTGCTCTTTGTTGCAATCTTTTTGCTCTATTATCTCTTTGACAAAACCATCTTCTATTACTACTCTACCATATCCTGTTGGGTTATCTAAATTAAATATTGTCATAGCAATATCTGCATTAGAGTTTGTAAGATTTTTTAGTGTATTAGCAGTAATAAGAGGCATATCTCCATTTAATATTAATACTTTATCACTTTTAAATTTTAAATTTTTAATTGCTCCACCAGTTCCTGGATAGTTTTCTAAATCTTGTTTAACAATATTTAAATTTTTAAAGTTATTTTCTAATTTATCTTTTACTAAATCAAACTTATGGCTTAAAATTACAGTTATATCATCACTTAATTTATAAGACTCTTCTAAAATGTGAAAAAGCATAGGTTTACCACTAATTTTGTGTAAAACCTTTGGCAAGTTGGACTTCATTCTAGTCCCTTTTCCTGCAGCTAAAACAATAATTGATAGAGACATTTATATTCCTTTGCTAAAATGTTGTAAAATTATATCAAAATATATAGGATTTGAGATGAATTGTAGTCATTTTGGCAAGTGTGGTTCGTGTAGTTTATATAATATTTCATACGAAGAGGCACTTAAAGCTAAGGTAGATAGGGTTAAAGAGTTAATTAGCAGTTATTATAGTAAAAAAATAGATATTTTTAGTTCAATTAAATCAAACCATAGAGCTAGAGCAGAGTTTAAAATTTGGCATAAAGGAGATATGGCATATTATGCTATGAGTAATTTAGATAAAAATGGTGTAGAGATTTTAAGCGAGTGTCCTAAAGTTACTAAACCAATCGAAAATATTTGGAAAATATTACTTAAAGAGATAAATAATAGCGATATACTTAAAAATAGACTCTTTTCAATAGAGTTTTTAAGTTCTCAAGATGAAGTATTAGTCACTATGATTTATCATAAAAAGTTAGACTCTTTGTGGGAAGAGGAGGCAAAATCTTTACAAGATAGAGTTAAAATTTCTATTATAGGAAGAGCAAGAAAACAAAAGATAGTTTTAAATAGAGAGTATGTTACTCAAAAGATAAAAGTAGATAATAGAGAGTTTAGTTATAGATATTATGAGGGTGGATTTACTCAACCAAATTCATATATAAATCAAAAGATGATAACTTGGGCTATAGATAAAGTTAAAGATAATGGTGGTGACTTTTTAGAGAGTTATTGTGGACTTGGAAATTTTACACTACCAATTAGTAGATATTTTAGTAAAGTTTTAGCTACTGAAATTAGCTCTAACTCTATTAAAGCTGCAAAAGAGAATTGTAAGTTAAATAGAATAGAAAATATCTCTTTTGTTCGCTTAAATGCTCAAGAGACAGCCTTTGCATTAAAGGGTGTTAGAGAGTTTAGAAGATTAAAAGGTATTAATTTAAATGAATTTAATTTTACAACAATTTTAGTTGACCCACCTCGTGCAGGGCTAGATTATGACTCCTTAAATTTAGCTAAAGATTTTAAGTATATTGTATATATCTCTTGTAATCCTCAAACTTTAGCTAGAGATTTAAAAGAGCTTACAAAAACTCATATTGTAAAAAATGTAGCTGTGTTTGATCAATTTCCATATACATCTCATATTGAGAGTGGAGTATATTTAGTAAGGAGAGATATTGCAAAGTAGTCACAAATGGATAATGCCACTATCTTTAAAGAATGATTTTTTATTTAATCCAAGCAGTAAAGATTTTAGTGTAGAAGAGGTTCCTCTATATGACTTTAGTGGAGTGGGCGAACATTTAATTTTAAAAGTTAGAAAGAAAAATTTAACAACTTGGCAAATGGTAGATATTTTTAGTAACTTTTTAGGAGTTCCAAAAAGAGAGTTTGGTTATGCAGGATTAAAAGATAAAAATGCAATTACAATACAATATATCTCTTTACCTAAAAAGTATGAAAATAAGTTAGATTCTTTTGAACACTCACAAATTAAAATTTTAGATAAATTTTTACATGATAATAAAATAAGGGTAGGTCATTTAAAGGGTAATAAATTTTGGCTAAGATTTAAAAAGGTTTTAGGTACAAATAGAGATAAAATAGAGTCTATTTTAGAGTGGATAGAAAAAGAGGGTATGCCAAATTACTTTGGTATGCAAAGATTTGGAAATAGTGGTAAAAACTATTTAGATGGAGAATCTATAATAGACGGAAAATTAAAAATTAGAGATAGAAAAAAAAGAGAGTTTTTAATAGGTAGTTATCAAAGTTACCTTTTTAACAATTGGTTATCTAAACGAATTGAAATTAGTAGATTATCTAAAAGTTTTAACTCTAATGAGTTAGAAAAAATTTTAGAATTACCAAAGGGCTCTTTAAATGGTATTAGTAAACAAAAACAGTTTTTTAAACTTTTGAATGGAGATTTATTTATGCATTATCCATTTGGTAGAGTATTTTTTGAAGATTTAGATTTAGCAGTAGATAGATTTAATAAAAAAGATATATCACCAACAGGTTTAATTGTAGGTAAAAGGGTAAAAAGAGCAACAGATATTGCTTTTGAGATAGAAAAAGGGTATGATGTTACTATAAAAGAGTCTGGAGCTAGAAGATATGCTTGGATATTTCCAGAGATTAATACTAAAAAATATATAACAGAAAATGCACATTATGAGTTGAGCTTTTATCTTCCTAAAGGCTCATATGCAACAGTTCTAGTTGATATGTTAAGAGGTGCTGAAGTTGGAGAATTTAGATAATTTAATTATATGTAAACATTGTGATACGCTACAAAAAAGAGTAAAACTTCCAAAGGGTAGTGTAGCAAAGTGTGTAGAGTGTAATAAAATTCTTTATAGAAATGTAAAAGATGCATTTCATAAATCTATTGCATACTCTATAACAGCACTTATTTTATTTATAGTTGCAAATCTATTTCCTATATTAAATATATCTATTGGAGGTCAAAAATCCTCTTTAAGAATATTTGATATGATATATATGTTGTATAATGAAGGTTTTTTTGTAGTTGGTTCTATTTTAATTGTTGTTTTGGTTATCTCTCCTTTGGTTGTAATGTTTTCATATTTAACTTTAGCTCTTATTATATATTTAAAAATTTTTAAGAGTGTTGCAAGGTATATTATATCTTTTTTAATCATTAGTAGAGATTGGGAGATGTTAGATATATTTTTTATTAGCATACTAGTTGCTTTAGTAAAATTAATTGGATATGCAGAAGTAGAGTTTGGTGTATCTTTTTATGCACTACTTGGATTTATTATAGTTAATATATTTATATTAAGAAATATTAAAGTAGTAGAGTTATGGACTATGTTTAGTAGGGAGTATAATGTCAAAAAGAGATAACTATATTAGTTGTAAATTTTGTGAAAGTGTTAATAGATATAGTGATAGTAATAAAGATATATATTGTAGAACTTGTAAAAATAAAATAGGTAATGGTAAAGAAGCCTCTTTATCTACAGCTTGGGCTTTATTAATAACTTCTATTATTTTTTATATTATTGCAAACTCTTTCCCTATTTTAGTAGTTGAGAAATTTGGAGTCACTTCAAGTAATACAATAATTGGAGGAGTTATAGCACTTTGGGAAGAGGGGTCATATCCAATTGCAGCTATAATATTTATTGCTTCTGTATTTGTGCCTATACTGAAGTTTTTTTTGATACTATATATTTTAATAAATTATAAAAAACCTCAGGGTGGAAGTAGAAAAGTTGACCAAGCTAAATTGTATCATATTACAGAAATCATAGGTCCTTGGTCTATGGTAGATGTTTTTGTTGTTGCAATATTAACTGGTGTTGTGCATATGAGTGCTGTAAAAATAACAGCTGGTGTTGGTGCTACAGCTTTTGTTTTAATGGTTTTTTTTACAATGCTTAGTGCTATGTCTATTGATATAAGGTTTATAAAAGAGGGAAAAAATGGAGATTAAAGAGCCAAATATAAGTGAAAAAAGTAGCTTTAACTTTATTACATCTGTTTGGATTGTTCCTTTTGTTGCATTAATTGTAGGTGGTTGGCTTGTATATGAACACTTTAGTAAATTAGGACCAAAAATAAAGATAGAGTTTAAAAATAGTAATGGTTTAGTAGCAGGGCAGAGTGTAATTAAATTTCGTGATGTTTCAATTGGAAAAGTTACAAATATAGAGATTAATAATAAAAAAGAGGGTGTAATAGTATATGCACGAATTAATAAAGATGCAGAGATTTTTTTAAATGAGACTACAAAATTTTGGGTAGTAAAACCAGAAGTTGACTACTCTGGAGTAAGAGGCTTAGATACAATTTTAAGTGGAACATATATTAAGATGTATGCCAAAAAAGGGCATGATAGAGTAAGGGAATTTAAGGGTTTAGATTCTGAGTATGTAGAGATTGGTGAAGACTCCTATTATGCAATAGAGTGTTCTTTTGCAACAAGTGTTAAAAAATTTACACCTATCTTTTATAAAGGTATAAAGGTTGGAGAAGTATCTAGTATGGATTTAGACCCTCAAAGTAAAAAAACAATTATAGTTGTAAAAATATATAAAAATTATTCAAAATTAATTAATAGTTCTACAAAATTTTGGACTCTCTCTTTAGTAGATGCAAAAATTAATAATAATAAATTAGAGTTTAATATCGCTCCTCTTACAACTTTAGTTTTAAGTGGTATTACATTTAATACAGCATTTGATAAAAATTATAGCAAAGGTTATAGTAAAATTTACAAATTATATAAGTCAGCTTCAGATGCTAGAAGTATTAGAATAGGGTTATCACAGCCACAAATAAAGAGATTTCTATTTGAATTTAAAGGTGATGTATCATCTTTAAATAATGATACACCTATTATATATAAAGGTTTTAAAGTAGGAGAGGTTAAAGAGTTAAAAATAATTTATAATAAAGAGTTAAGAAACTTTGAAGCTAAATGTTTAGCTGATATAGATTTTGCAAACTTTAGCACAAATAAGTATGATGGATTTAATAACTTTAAAGAGTTAGCAAAGAGAGGCTTAGTTGCAAAGTTAGAAAAGAGTAACTTTTTATTAAATAATACTTCTATTGTCTTAACTGAAGATAATACTACAACAGTTGAGTTTAAAAAAATAAAAGAGTATAATGCTTACTATTTCCCTACAAAAGATTTAGAAAAGTCTAATTTAATAGCCACTATTAATAAAATAGCAGAAAAATTAAAATCTTTAGATTTAGATAAAACAATTAGTGGAGCAAATGGAATTATCGATAAATCTAAAGAGTCGATAGAAAATTTAAATAAATTACTTAAGAGTTCGAATAAAACAGTTCAAAGTATAGAAAAAATTATCTCTAGTAAGAATTTTAAAAATATCTCTAATAATATTAATGAAGTATTAATTGAGTTTAAAAAGAGTTTAAAAGATTTACAAACTACAATTAAAGGTTATAACTCTAACTCTCTATTTGGAGATAAATTAGATGCAACTTTAAAAGAGTTACATAATACAACAGAGCAAACCAATCAATTATTGCATAAATTAAATCAAAAACCTAATTCAATTATTTTTGGAGATTAAAAATGAAACTTTATCTATTATTAGCTGTAATATTTTTTATTAGTGGGTGTAGTAGTAAAGAGAGTAGATATATATTTCCTTCTACTCCTAATAATGTAGTAGCAAATACAAAAGTGCAAATTGGTGTTAAAGAGGTAGTTGTGCCTAGTTATTTAAATAGTGATAAAATTTTAGTAAAGAGTGGAGCAAAAATTACACAAATAGATGCTAAATTTGCAGATACACCAAGCAAAATGTTAACTCAAAAAGAGATAGAGATATTTAAAAAATCTTTAAATAATCCATATGTATTTTTATATCCTTGGGAAGTAAAAAGAAAAAGTGGTTATATTGTAGAGATAAAGTTAGATGATATTACATATGAAGATAAAGAGGTAATTTTAGCTGGTAGTTACTATATTAAATCCTCAAATGGCTCTATAAAGTTAGCTAAAAATTTTATACTAAAAGAGATGGCTAATAAAGATGCTAAATCTATTGTAACCTCTATTTCTACACTTTTTAACAATCTAGTAGTAGAAATAGCGAAGAAAATAGCTAGATAATAGCAAAAAAATAGTAAAATTTCAAAAAAGTTAAAAGGTAAATTATGAGTAATTATATGGTTTTTTCAGGAACAGCCAATCCTGCATTAGCAACAGAGATTTCTAAATATTTAGATATGCCACTATCTGGTGCTACAATTAATCGTTTTTCAGATGGCGAAATTAATATACAAATAGCAGAATCTGTTCGTGGTAAAGATGTATATATAATTCAACCAACTTCAGCACCAGCAAATGCAAATTTAATGGAACTTTTAATTATGGTAGATGCACTTAAACGCTCATCTGCAAAGTCTATTACAGCAGTTATTCCTTATTTTGGGTATGCAAGACAAGATAGAAAAGCAGCTCCTAGAGTTCCAATTTCGGCAAAACTTGTTGCAGATATGATAGAAACAGCTGGAGTTACAAGAGTTGTAACTGTAGATTTACACGCTTCTCAAATTCAAGGTTTTTTTAATATTCCAGTAGATAATCTTTATGGTGCTTCTTTATTTGTAGATTATATAAAGAGTAAAAATCTTAAAAATCCAATAATTGCATCTCCAGATATTGGTGGCGTTGCTAGAGCTAGATACTTTGCTGAAAGACTTGGTTTAGAGATGGTAATAGTAGATAAAAGACGCCAAAAAGCTAATGAGGCAGAAGTTATGAATATAATTGGAAATGTAGAGGGTAAAGATATTGTTTTAATAGATGATATGATTGATACTGCAGGAACAATGGTTAAAGGTGCAAAAGCACTTAAAGCTAATGGTGCAACTTCTGTTATGGCTTGTTGTACACATCCAGTTCTATCTGGTCCAGCATTTGATAGAATAGAAAATGGGGACATAGATGAGTTAGTAGTATCAAATACTATTCCTTTAAGAAAAGAGTCTTCAAAAATAAAAGTATTAAGTACAGCAAGATTACTTGGAGAAGTAATTAGAAGAATTAACAATAATGAGAGTGTAAATTCACTTTTTAATTTTTAAGGGTTTTGATGTCAAAAAGGATTCAGCAAAAAAATATTAGGAATTTTTCTATTATTGCTCATATAGACCATGGTAAATCTACTCTTGCAGATAGAATTATTCAAGAGTGTGGAGCAGTAAGTGACAGGAAGATGTCTGCTCAAGTAATGGATACTATGGATATAGAAAAAGAGCGTGGCATTACAATTAAGGCTCAAAGTGTTAGATTAAATTATGAAAAAGATGGAGAAGAGTATATTCTTAATTTAATAGATACTCCAGGGCATGTTGATTTCTCTTATGAAGTTAGTCGCTCTTTAGCATCAAGTGAAGGAGCTTTACTCATTGTAGATGCAGCACAAGGTGTAGAGGCACAAACAATAGCAAATGTATATATTGCTTTAGATAACAATTTAGAGCTTTTACCAGTGGTTAATAAAATAGATTTGCCAAGTGCAGACCCAGATAGAGTTTTAACAGAGGTAGAAGAAGCAATAGGATTAGATTGCACAGAGCACAATTTAGTATCAGCAAAGACAGGTCAGGGTGTAAAAGAGTTAATAGATACTATTGTAGATAAAATTCCAGCACCAAGTGGAGATGAGAATGCCCCTACTAAAGCTCTTATTTATGATAGCTGGTTCGATAACTATTTAGGGGCATTAGCACTAGTTCGTGTATTTGATGGCTCTATTAAAAAGGGACAGCTTATTAAAGTTATGGGATCTAAAGAGGAGCATCAAGTTTTAGATTTAATGTATCCAAATCCAATTTCCCCAATTAAAACAGAAGTAATAGAGAGTGGCGAAATTGGAATTGTGGTAATGGGTTTAAAAACAGTAGAGGGTTTAAGTGTTGGAGATACAATTACAGATGCTAAAAATCCAACAGCAGAGCCAATTCCTGGGTTTGAACCTGCAAAGCCATTTGTATTTGCAGGAATTTATCCAATAGAGACAGATAAGTTCGAAGATTTAAGAGATGCACTAAATAAGTTAAAACTTAACGATGCAGCCTTAACTTTTGAGCCAGAGAGTTCACTAGCTCTTGGTAGTGGATTTAGGGTAGGGTTCTTAGGAATGCTACATATGGAGGTTGTAAAAGAGAGGTTAGAGCGAGAATTTAACCTAGATTTAATAGCAACTGCACCAACTGTTGTTTACGAAGTAAAATTAACAAGTGGTGAAAAACAAGTTGTTCAAAATCCTAGTGAACTACCAGACCCATCTAAAATAGAAGCTATTTTTGAACCATATGTAAAAGCAACAATTTTAACTCCAAATGATTTTGTAGGTAACTTAATAAAGCTTCTTAATGACAGAAGAGGAATTCAAGTTAAAATGGATTACTTAAACGAGAATAGGGTGCTCTTAGAGTATGATATTCCTATGAACGAAATTGTTATGGATTTTTACGATAAGCTAAAATCTACAACAAAGGGTTATGCAAGTTTTGATTATGAACCAATAGGCTTTAGAGAAGGAGATTTAGTCAAACTAGATATTAGAGTTGCTGGAGAAGTGGTAGATGCTCTATCTATTATTGTTCCTAGAGAAAAAGCAAGAACTAGAGGCTTAGCATTTGTAAATGAGTTAAAAGAGTTAATTCCAAGACAACTATTTGAGGTAGCAATTCAAGCAAGTATTGGTAATAATATTATTGCAAGAAGCAATGTTAAATCTATGGGTAAAAATGTTACTGCTAAATGTTATGGTGGAGATATTACTAGAAAAAGAAAGCTTTTAGAGAAACAAAAAGCTGGTAAAAAGAGGATGAAAGCTATAGGTAAAGTCCAAGTGCCACAAGAGGCATTTATGGCAGTATTAAAAATAGATAAATAAGGGCTTTTAGTGGATTTTATTAAAGAGTGGGCATTTCATATACATTTAATTATGGCTATCTCTTGGATAGGTGGCAGTGTATTTATGTTTGTACTTGGAGTTACTTTAAGAGATAAAAAGGCTCAACAAGAGGTATATCCACATGTTGGTCCAATATTTGGTTGGTTTGAAGTAGTTGCATTAATTAGTCTATTAGTTACAGGTATAATATTAGGTGTTAAATATAATCTATTTGATTTACTATTAAACCCAAATAATAGTGAAATATCTAATGCTTTAAAGCATAAAGTCTATTTAGTTACTATTTTAACTATAGCAACAGTTATTCACTTTATTATAGCTTACAAAACAAATGGTAAAGAGAGAACAAAATTAGAGCATATGTTATCAAGAGCTTCATCTATGACTATTTTTGTATTAAATCTTTTTGTAATGCATTATGCTATTGTTTTAAGAGATATTTTATAAATGAGTTTACCAAAAAATTTAATTACGATTTATGGAAGAAACCCAGTATTAGAAGCACTAGAGAATAGTAATTTAGATATTTACTCTCTACATCTTAGTAAATCAAATAGACCTAGCGATAAATTAAAAAAGATAGAGCAATTAGCAAAGAGAAGAGGTATTGAGGTTAAGTTACATTCAAAAGAACAACTTAGTAGGATAAGTAAAAATGGTAAACAAGACCAAGGGGTTGCTTTAGATATTATTTTAAATAATTTAGTTAGCTTAGACTATTTAAGAGATAAAAATAGTTTTAGAGTCTTAGCATTAGATAGCATTACAAATCCACAAAACTTAGGAATGATAATAAGAAGTGCAACAGCTGGTAATATAGATGCAATTATTTTACAAAAAAAAGGTTCAGCATCTTTAGTATCCGCTTTAACTATTAAAGCTAGTGCTGGAACACTATTTAAATTGCCTATTATTCAAGTAAACTCTTTATATAAATCTTTGCTAGAACTCAAAAAAAGTAATATTAAAATTGTCTCTTTATCATTAGATACAAATTTTGAGTTAAAAAATTTTACTGCTCCTAAAAAAGCAATTTATATTTTAGGTAATGAGAGTTTAGGCGTTAGCAAAGAGATTTTAGATATTTCAGATTATAAAATAAAAATTAAAATGAATAGAGGTGTAGAGTCTTTAAATGTTGCAGTAACAGCATCTTTAATAGCTTTTTTGTAAAAAATATACTTAAAACTATAAATATTTACATTTTTTTCTCTTTTTAAAATTTATTTAAACACATTTTAGTTATAATCCCGCACTAATTGAGTCTATAGACAAGTTAAAGGGTAAAATATGTATGCAATTATTAAAGCAAGTGGTCAACAGTTTAAAGTTCAAGAGGGTGATATTATCTGTTTTGATAAGATGAACCTAGAACCAAAAGCAGAAGTAGAGTTTAATGAGGTTCTTGCACTTAACGATGGTGAATTAAAAGTTGGAACACCATTAGTAGATGGTGCAGTTGTAAAAGGTGAAGTAATAAATGAAGGAAGAGATAAAAAAGTTATCTCATTCAAAAAAAGAAGAAGAAAAGACTCTA
>CAYMGA010000001.1:18838-30461 GCA_964389865.1 uncultured Nitratifractor sp. | reverse complement strand
ACTAATTAACTTTATTTATAAACTCTTTAACTTTTAACATATCTGCATATGCTTCTTTTTTTGCAGATGGGTTTCTAAGTAAATAACTAGGGTGATATGTTGCAATTAATTTATAATTTTGCATATTAATAATATGACCTCTAGCTTTGGATATAGCTATGTTATCATTAGTTAGATATTTATATGCAGTTGAGCCAAGTGCCACAATTAATTTTGGTTTTATTATCTCGATTTGTTTATCTAAATATGGTTTGCAAGTAAGTGCTTCTTTTGCTGTTGGAACTCTATTATTTGGTGGACGACATTTTACAATATTTGCGATATATACACTACTTCTAGGAATTAATAAAACATTTTCTATCATTTTTGTTAATAACTCTCCAGCTCTTCCTACAAAAGGTCTGCCTGTTGCATCTTCTGTTGCTCCAGGTGCTTCACCAATAAAGATAATATTTGAATTGATATTACCTTCTCCAAATACTACATTCGTTCTACTTTTACTAAGTTCGCATAAGTGACAATTTAATACAATATCTTTTAACTTATCAATATTATTTGGTAATTGTATAGATGGTTCTTTAAATTTCTCAATTGGTTCTACATACTCTATACCCAACTCTTTTAGCATAATAAGTTTTTTAAGATTTAAGGCATTATATAGATTTTTCATCTTTTATCCTATAAATAACTGCAAATAGTAGTGGTATGAATATTAAATTTAGCACTGTAGCCCAAGCTACTCCAAAGCCAAGAGATACTGCCATTGGCTGAATTATCAAAGCTTGTCCACTTGCAAAGAATATAAGTGTTGAAAGACCTAGTACTGTTGTAATAGATGTTAAAAATATTGGTCTAAGTCTTGTTGAGGCTTTTTGAGCTATCTCTTTAATATTTTTAGAATTTTTAATAAAATCAATCATAATAATAGCATCATTTACTACAACTCCTGCAAGACCAACTATTCCCATAGCTCCAGGCATTGATAAATTTAAGCCCAATAGTTTTGTGCCAAGTAATGCACCCAAAATTGATAGAGGTATAACAGATAGTGTAATTAGAGGTAAAATAACAGAGTTAAACATTAAAACTAAAGAGATAAATATTAAGAAAATTGCCATAATTGCAGCTTGTGACATCTCTCTTTTTAATTTATTATTCTCTTTTTGTTCACCTTTAATTATAAATTCATAGCCTTTCTTTTTTAACTCTTTTAATATTGGTTCTAACTGTTTTGTAACTTCTGTTGCAGTTACTACACCTTTTGTTGTTTGTGCAGTTACAGACCATACTCTTTTAGCATTATCTTTATAAATTACTAGAGGACTTTTTATCTCTATAAAATTAGCTATATCTTTTAGTAAAACTTTACTTTGTTTATTAGGTGTAGATATATATAATCTATCTAAATTAAAGTTATTATCTCTATTTATATCTTTTAATCTTATTTTTATAACACCTAAGTTATTTAACATTTTTCCATACTCAGCATCTAAAAATAGTCCTCTAAGTTCTCTTATTAAGTATTGCTCACTAAATCCTAGCTCTTGACCATATCTATTTATAGCCAATTTAATCTCTTTTGGACCTAGCTTTTTATTTGTAGCAATAGCAGTTACTCCTTTTATCTGTTGTAGCTTATTTTCTATTCTATTAATAGCTTTATCAACATTAATAGACTCTTTTTCAACAATACCAATTTCTATATCATTTCCTACAACTCCAGTTTGTGGTACATAAGCATTTAAATTTTTAAATATTGGTTTTCCATCTTTATCTTTTAACTGTTGTAAATCTTTTATAGAGGCTTTTGCATCTTTAATTATATCAAAGGCACTTTTATCTCGTTTCATATTTGAGTTATCATACTCTAATGATAGATAAGGGTTTATATATTTATCAAAAAAGTTAATAGGTTTTCTCTCCTTTAAGTTTATAAAAATATGGAATAGATGTTCTCCACTCTCAAAAGTATTATCTGGAAAGAATCTAATACCAATAATTGATGTTATAGAGTCTATATTTGTGCCATTTAAATCTTTTAAAAGCTTTTTTTCTAAAGGTTCTATTAATTTTTTTGTCTCTTCTAACTTATTATTTACATTAACTTCTCCACTAATATAGATTTGTTCTGCATCAAATTTAGGAAAAAGTTCAAATTTACTAAATTTTAACATAGTAATTGTTCCTATAATAATAGATATAACTATTATAAAGACAGCACTCTTTTTAAACTTTAAAAGTTTATATAAAAAATTACTATATTTACTTTTAAGAGTTGTCCAAAATTGATGCTCATTATGTTCTTTATTAATTTTACCAAAGCTAAATAACTCTTTTGCATGTAGAGGTAAAAAGTAGAAAGCTTCAAATAGTGAACTAAGAAGTAAAATACTTATCATTACAGGTAAAATTTTAATAAACATACCCATTTTACCACTCATAATAAGTAGTGGTAAAAAAGCAAAAATTGTTGTAGCAGTTGCTGTTAAGACTGCTGGAAACATCTCTGTTGAGCCATCTATTGCTGCTTGTCGTGGAGTTTTACCCATCTCTAAATGTCTATATATATTTTCAGCTACAACAATAGCTTCGTCAACCAACATCCCAAGTGCGAGTAGGGCACCCAGCATTGATAGCATATTGATACTATAACCTAAATATTCAGCAGCAATTAAACCTATAAAAAAGCTTGTTGGAATACCAAGAGCAACAACAGTAGAAATTTTCCAGTTTACACTTAAAAATATTGAAATAAATACTAAAATAAGTCCAAAAAATATGTTGGAAGTAACAAGATTAATTCTGTTTCTAATCCATAAAGATGTATCTGTATATACATGAAAATTAATATCTTTATACTCTTTTTCAAAATCTTTTAATACTTTTTTAACCCTTTTGCTTAACTCTATTGCATTACCTTTTTTGAGTTTAGTTATATTTAAAGATATATTTCTTTTCCCATTAAAGGTTGAAATTTGCTTTGGTGTACCTAAACCATAAGAGATATGAGCAATATCTTTTAATCTGATTTTTTTATCTAAAATAGTTAAAATAGTATTTTTGAGTAAATTAATATCTTTTTGTCCATTTATAGATGATATATAAATCTTTTCACCTCTATTTTTTATAGTACCTGCTGGAAAAATTGAGCTTAAATTAGAGATAGCACTATATATAGAACCTCTATTTAGATTAAGAGCTTCTATCTTTTCATTATCTATTTCTATTTTAACTTCATAATCTGAGTCACCTCTTATATCTATAGTTCCTAAATTTGGAATATCAGATAGTTTACTTTTTAACTTTTTTGCAGCACTTAGTAGTTTCTCTTCTTTTACATCTCCTGATACTGCAATTAAAAGTAGAGGAAAAGTATAAGTAAATACTTTTGCAGTAGGTTCATTCATATCTGATGGTAAATTTTTTTTATTTTTAGAGATTACATCTTTTATATCATTTAATACAACTTGTGGGTTAGAACCCTCTTTTAAATCAACAGTTATAGTAAATATACTATTTCTAATATTACTTGTAATCTCTTTTATGTTATCTATATTTTTTAAGTCATCTTCTATTGGTTTAACAGCCATCTTATCTAAAATATCTGCACTAGCTCCAACATAGCTACCTGAAATTATAATTTTATCTAAATTAGATGGAGGAAAAATCTCTTTAGGAATAGATTTATAAGCAAAAATAGCCATAATTAACATTAGTAAAAATAGTATATGGTTCAATATCGCTTTATCAACTGCAAAAGCAATTAATCTTTTTATCATTAATAATCTCCACTATCTAAGTCTAGTGTTTCAAATAACTCTTTTGTATTATTATTTGATTTTAATTTATTATCTTTAATTATAGTTGTTCTCTTTTGTTTAACTATAGCTTTGGATTTATTTCTATCTTCATACTCTTTTTTTAGCTTATTCTCTTGCTCTTTATAGTTAAAAAGAGGGTCAATAATTGTATTTTTATAATTTAATTTTTCTATTTTTAATTTTATTATATTTCTCTCCTCTTTTAATGCATTAATTTGTATAGAGTTTTTATAAATTTGTCTGCTTACTAAATATAAGTTATTTGCTACATATATTTTAATAGATATTAATATAATCAAAATGGATATTAATATAATATATTTTATTTTCACTTCCTTATACCTTAATTATTAAATTTAAATACCCTTAATTTTGCACTTCTACTTCTAGGATTTAATTTAATCTCTTCTTTAGATGCAATAATTGGTTTTTTATTTAACTCTTTACCTAAATGGTTATTATTACCACAAAGGCATTTCATAACACCATTTGGACAATTGCAACTTTTAGACCACTTTTTAAATCTACTTTTAACTAACCTATCTTCTAAAGAGTGAAAAGTAATTAGTGCAACTATAGCATTTTTTGGTTTTTTTTCTTCTAAAATATCTAATAGCTTTGTTATTTCAAGTAGTTCACTATTAACTTCTATTCTAATTGCTTGAAAATATTGAGTAGCAGGGTGTATTTTACCTTTTTTATAGCTATTTTTAATAATAATTTCAGATAACTCTTTACTACTTTTTATCTCTTTATTTTGTCTATAATCACAAATTGCTTTAGCAACTCTTTTATAATCTCTTACTTCTCCATACTCTTTAAAAATTTTTGATAACTCCTCTTGAGTATAGCTATTAACAATATATTTTGCATCTAAATTAGAACTTTGATCCATTCTCATATCTAATAAGTCACTATCAAATCTAAAACCTCTTTCATCTTTATCTAATTGTAAAGAAGAGACTCCAAAATCTGCTAATAAACCACTTACATTAGTAAAATCAATCTCTTTTAATTTTTCTGAAAAGCTACCTTTTAATAGCGTAACTCTATCCTTATATTCTCTTAATCTATTTTTACTAAAATTTAAGGCTTCTATATCTCTATCGATACCTATTAATTTAATACAGTTATATCTTTTTAGCATATTAAAAGAGTGTCCACTATATCCTAATGTACAATCTATAAAATTTTTACACTCTATCTCTTTAAAAGCATTTAAAACTTCTTCTAATAAAACTGGTATATGAGGTATATTGTCTATATTTTTCAATGTATATCTTTTTTTAATGATATAATACCTAATTAGATTTAAAAATAGAGTTTAGATTAAAAATAGAGTTCTTGATAAATTAGACTTATTGCAAAACTCTATTTATTTTTTGCTAAAAAATTAACAATTTTAATACTCATAAGATATTAAAGACTTAAAATATGATATTATACTATTAAATATATATTTGTCTATTTGACAAATATATGTCAACTATTTT
Organism: uncultured Nitratifractor sp.; assembly: GCA_964389865.1. Classification (GTDB taxonomy): domain Bacteria; phylum Campylobacterota; class Campylobacteria; order Campylobacterales; family Sulfurovaceae; genus JAADEQ01. Next base: position 25,147 of record CAYMGA010000001.1, on the reverse strand, counting down.
ACAATAAGGTGGTTATATAATGGAGGCAAAAGAGATATTAATAAGGTTAGAGATAATAAAACTAGCTATAGGTATTGGAGATAGAGATACTATTGTTATCCAAAATAATGTTTTAAAAAATCTAAATGATATAAGATTAAATGAAGTTATCTCTCTGCTAGATGGAAAAAATTATAGACAAGCTTTATATTTAATAAAAGATTATATATCAAAAAGTGATATAAAAATAGATTTTAATATCTTTGATACATCCGAAGAAGAGCGTATTTTAGGTGTTGAAGATATGTTGAAAATGAGTCCTTTAGCAAGAGAAACAATAAAAGATTATAAAAAATCATCATATACAGATGATGATTTAGAAGGATTTGCTAAAAATATCGAAAAACCAATATCTTATGACCAAGAAAATATATCAGATACAGAGCATGATAAAGTAAGTAATAATGTTAAAGAAATTGAAACAAAAGAGAGTATTGAAGTTAAAGAAAATATTGAAAAAGCTTTAAAACAAGCTGATAAAGATACTCCATTAGATGAGATAAACTCTAAAGTAGTAGGTAACCACAGTGTTAAAGAGAGTAGAAAAACAGCTTTATCAAAATATAAAACATTAAGAGATAAATTTGCAAGAAAAGATAAAAAGAGTATTGATAAGAGTGAAAAAACATCTAAAGATAGTTTAAAAAATTCTCAAGAGATAGAAAAGGGTAGTGAAAAAGAGAAACATATAGAGAAAATATCTTCAGCAAACAATAAAGAGAAAACTAGCAAAAAGATTGAAGAAGATATTAGTAATAATGAAATTTATGCTCCTATACCACATATAGAACATAAATTTAGACAAGCATTTATACTCTATCCACCAATAAAAGAGAATGATATATGGGTAGAAGAGGCTATAAAATTTTTAAAATTTACTTCTAAAAATAGCTTTACAGAAAATGATGTTAGAGTCTTATTAAATGAATTTGATTTTTATGTAGAGAGAAATGATATAGCAAAAGCTGCACAAATTTTACTTTTAGCTAGTACAACAGAGTCTAAATATGCACAATTTTTATTAGCTAGAGAGTTATTTAGTGGTAGAGTATTAAGAAGAGATTTAAAAAAATCTTTTCTTCTTATGAAGAGTTTAGCAAATGTATTTTATCCAGAAGCAGTATGCGATTTAGGACAATTTTATGAATATGGAATTGGAGTTCCAAAAGATAGAAAAGTGGCAATTAGATTATATGAAAAAGCATTTGAATTAGGAGTTAGTAGAGCAACTAAACATATTAATCGTTTAAAAGAGTCTAATAGCTTTTTATCAACAGTATTTAAAATTAAATAAGGTTGCTAAAAATTTGATTTCGACGGAAATTAGCTTTTTAATTTTAATATCAATTAGTTAAGCTTTATTTTATTGCTTAAGGTCAAAAGCATAAAGTGAAAAGCTTTGTGCTTTTGGCTTTATGCTATAATTTTTGGGGAATATAATTGGTTTTTGTAGTTTATGTAAATTTATTGACTTTTTTATTAAAAATTTCGATATATTAGTTAATATTTTTCTTATAGATTATAGATAAAATGGCTATATGTGTAAAAAAGTAATATTTGTAAAAAAATTGTAATTTTAATGTTAATGACATATTGAAATATTTATATCCATTAAATGTATATATTTATATTTTTTAATAGAATAATATAAAATAAGATGTAAAATATGAGTAAAATAAAAAGATATTTTAATAGTTAATACGATAAACTTACAGTATAATACAATAAAAGATACTTTTAAAGTTATATTTAATCTATAGCTATAAAAGTTTTGAAATTTAATTTTAGATTTAAGGTATGTAGTTTATGATTTCTTGGATGCAAAATAATAATAAATATTTGGTTATTACAATTTGGGTTGCTACAATAGCATTTATTGGTGCAGGATTTGTAGGTTGGGGTAGTGTAAATTTTGGCTCTAGTGCAAACTCAATTGCTAAAGTTGGTGATATATCGTTAGATAGAACAAAATTTGGTTTTAGTTATAATAATGCATATGCAAATTATGCTCAGAAATTTGGAAATAAGTTTGATAAAGAGAAAGCAAAAGAGTTGGGTTTAGATAAATTGGTATTAAGAAATTTAATTAACCAAGCTTTACTATTAAATTTTGCAAAAGAGAATGGTATAGTAGTTAGTGATAAAGAAGTTGGTTTAGAAGTTGCTAGTTTTCAATCATTTAAAGATAAAAATGGAAATTTTAATAAAGATTTTTATGATAATTTTTTAAAATCAAGAGGATTAAAAGCTAAAGATTTTGAGTCAATTTTAAGAGATGAGCTAACAGTTAAAAAGTTAATGGATTTAATTGATGTAAAACCATTAAAGTTAGAAAAAGAGGCAATGTCTGCTACTTTTAAGATTGGAGATAAAATAAAATATAAAATTATTAAAAATAGTGATATAAATATCACAGTAACAGATAATGATTTAAAATCTTTTTGGAGTAGTAAAAAAGATAGATATTTAACAAAAACATCTTATAAGTTAGAGCTTTTATGGACTCAAGCAAAAGATTTAAATATAAGTGATGCTGAGATAGAAAGATTTTATAAAGAAAATAGCTTTAATTATGTAGATAAGAGTGGTAAGGTAAAAGATTTAAAAGATGTAAAAGAGTTAGTAAAAAATGATTTAACATTAGAGAAGATAAAAAAACAAGCTGCAATTGATAGAAGTAGGTTTAAAAAATCTAAAATAAAACCTAGTGAAGTAGTAACTTTAGAAGAGGGTGATAATAGACTTTCTGCTAATATATGGGATACAATTAGTAAATCTAAAAATGGAGAATTTTTAAAGCCAAAAGCTATTAAAGATAGATATGTATCTATTCATATAGTAAGCAAAAAGAGACCAGAGGTTATGAGTTTTGAAGCTGCAAAAGAGTTAGTAAAAAAAGATTATATTGCATTAAAGAAAAAAGAAGAATTAAATAAGTTAGTTCAAGAGGCATTAAAAAATAGTAGTAAATTTACTTTAGAAACAAAAGATTATATTACTTTATCTAAATTTTCTACTATTTTAGGGCTTTCACAACAAGATAGCTTATTAGTTACTAGAGGTATTTTTGCAAGTAGTAAAAAAGTTAATAGTATTAAGTTAACTAATGGGGCTTTTGTTTATGAAGTTGTTAAGCAAAAAATTTTGGATAATAATAGTTCAAATAACTTAGATAGTGAAATTGCATCAATTAAATCTAATGAGTTAAGTATTAATTTATTAAAAAGCTTATCAAATAAATATAGTACAGAAGTTTATATAAAGGATTTTAAATGAGCAATACAATATTAGCTATTGATATTGGCTCTATGGCTATTAAGGCTGTAATAGCTGAAATCGATGAATTTAATGAAGTAAAAGTATTGGGTCTTGGTTTAGTTAGGTCTCAAGGTGTTAAAAAGGGGGTAATAACAAATATTGATTTAGCTTCTAAATCGATAAGACAAGCTGTTAATGATGCTAGAAGAATTGCAGGTAATAATATTTCATCAGCAGTTGTTTCTATCTCTAGTGCTTATACCAAGAGTATAAATTCTATTGGTATTGTAAATATTCCACAAAAAGATATTACGATTAAAGAGATTAATAGAGTTATGGAGACTGCATTGTATAATGCAGATATACCAAAAGATTATGATGTATTACATGTATTGCCATATAACTTTAAAGTTGATGAACAAACCAATATTGAAGACCCATATAATATGAATGGTAGTCGTATGGAGGCTGAAACACATATTATAATTGCACAAAAGTCTAGTTTAAATAATTTAAAGAAAGCTATAGTTTCTGCCGGTTTAGAGATTGAATCTATAGTTTTAGATAGTTATGCCTCTTCTATTGCTAATATGAGTGAAGATGAAAAAGTTTTAGGTGTATGTGTTATAGATATGGGTGGACAAACAAGTTCTATCTCTATATTTAAAGGTAACTCTCTTAGATATAATGGTTTTTTACCAGTAGGTTCTAATCATATAACTAATGATATATCTATAGCTTTACATACTCCATTAAATATTGCAGAGAGTGTCAAGAGAAATTATGGAGATTTAATAGAAAGTAGTGATGATATTTTGGAGTTACCAATTATAGGTGATACTGATAATAAAAACTCTATACCTCTTAGGGTCGTTCAAAATGTTATTGTTGCAAGAGTTGAAGAGTCTTTATTGATATTAGCAAAATATTTAGAAAAAAGTGGTTTTAGAAATAGTATTGGTGCAGGTATTGTTTTAACAGGTGGAATGACAGAGTTAAAACATATTAGAGAATTTGCTCAATCTATATTTCCAGGTATTGCTGTGAGAGTTGGGTATCCTAAATCTTTAAAAGGATTATTTGAAGATTTAAAAGGTCCTCAAAATTCTACTGTTATTGGGTTGCTACTTTACAAAGCTGGTAAACATACTCAATATGAAGTTGACAATAAAAAAAGATTACTACACCAAAAGGAGGAGCAGGAGGGGTTAAATGATATTAAATTGTCAAGTGGTGTCAACACTTCAGTAAACACTAATAGTAATTTTGATAGAATTAGTCAAGCAAGGGATGAGAGTGGTAGTTCTCATAACATAGTGTTTAATGACCTGCCTGGTGTAGATAATAATACAGGTGATTTTTTAACAAAAGTTAAAAATTGGATTAAACAGTTATTTTAAATAGAAGCAAGGAGAGTATAATGGATAATTTTGAAATAGAGATAATGGATAATTTAGATGCACCAGCAGAAGGAGCTATAATTAAAGCTATTGGAGTTGGTGGTGGTGGTGGTAATATGATTAACCACATGGTTGAACTTAAAATAAATGGCATTGATTTAATTATTGCAAATACAGATGCTCAAGCATTAGATAGCTCTTTAGCTCCATATAAAATTCAAATAGGGAAAAATGTTTCTCGTGGTCGTGGATGTGGTATGATACCTGAAAAAGGTAGAGAAGCAGCACAAGAAGCCTATGAAGATATTAAAAACTCTATTACAGGTTCAGACTTAGTATTTATTGCTGCTGGTTTAGGTGGTGGTACAGGAACTGGTGCAGCACCTGTTGTTGCTCAAGCTGCTAAAGATGTTGGAGCATTAACTGTTGCAGTAGTTACTACACCATTTAAATTCGAAGGTAGAAAAAGAACAAAATTAGCATTAGAAGGATTATCAGAGTTAAAAGAGGTTAGTGACTCTATAATTGTTATACATAATGAGAGAATTTTATCTATTGCTGAAAAGAATTTAGGTGTTAAAGAGAGTTTTAAATTAGTTGATGATGTTTTAGCTCAAGCTGTATCTGGTATCTCGAATGTAATTATTTCACACTCTCCTAGTGATATAAATTTAGACTTTGCAGATGTTAGAACTGTAATGAGTCATAAAGGCTTAGCACTAATGGGTGTTGGTCACTCTATTGGTCAAAATGCAGCTTATGAAGCAGCTACTGAAGCAATCAGTTCACCACTTTTAGGTGATATTTCTATAAAAGGTGCAAAAGGTATATTAGTACACTTTAAAATTAATCCAGATTATCCACTACTTCAAATATCTGAAGCTATGAATACTATTGAAGAGTTTGCAGATGAAGAAGCAAGTGTAATATTTGGTACAACTACAGATGAAAATATTGCAGAAGATGAAGTTAATATTACAATTGTAGCAACAGGCTTTGAAGAAGAAAAAATGGGTACTAATAGCAGTAGTAATAATGAGCCTAAAGCAAAGCCTAGTAATAAATCAAAAGCAGCTCCAAAAACTCCTAATGTTATTAAAATAGTTGGTGGTGAAAATGATAGCTATTATGATACTCCAACATTTCTAAGAAAACAAAGAGATTAATTTTTGCTTTCTTAGCTTTTCTTCTTCCATTGTTTATATAATTATTTTATAAAATCTATATTTTTTATTACTAAAATGAAATATTTATCTTTTTACTAAAGAATTTTTATATATAATATAAATTATTAAATATTAAAGGATTAAAATGAAAAAATCAATTGTAACTTTACTTTGTGGATTTGGATTACTATTTGCACTTAATCCTCAAACAGCTTCAAAAGAGGATTTGCTTAAAATTAAAGGTGTAGGTGAAGCAAAAGCAGAAGCTATCATTAAGTATAGAAAATCTCATAAATTAAAAACAGCTGAAGATTTAGCAAAGGTTAAAGGTATTGGAAAAGTTATTGCCAATAATATATTAAAAGATGTTCTTAATACTAAGAAGAGTAAGACTTCTAAGAGTAGTAAAGGTGTAAGTGCTAAAAAAGTTAAAGATAGTAAAAGTA
>CAYMGA010000001.1:0-18738 GCA_964389865.1 uncultured Nitratifractor sp. | reverse complement strand
CTAAAAAAGTTAAAGATAGTAAAAGTAAAAAAGGTACATCTAAAGATAAAAAAAGTAATAGTAAAGAGAATAAAGATAAAAAAAATAATAGTAAGACAAAAAAGAAAAATGCTGCTTAATAATATTGCAACATAAGTTGCAATATTTTACTACTATATTTGTTATAATCTAATCAAAAAAAAGGATTATAATGGAAACTATAAAATATGTTTGTCCTAACTGTTTAAAGACTAATAAACTTCCTAAAAAAAGTAATTATCAAAAAGCAAATTGTGGATATTGTAAAAATTCTTTATTAGAAGGTAAAATAATTGAAGCAACAGATTTAAACTTTTTTAATATTATTAATAGTGCAAGTGTGCCAGTAGTTGTTGATTTTTGGGCTCCGTGGTGTGGACCTTGTAGAATGATGGCACCAAATTTTGAGGAAGCATCTAAAAAATTAGCACCTAAAGCACAATTTGTAAAAGTAAATACTGAAGTTGCACAACAAGTTGCTTCCTCTTTTGGCATAAGGTCTATTCCTACAATAATTGTTTTTAAAGATGGCGTAGAAGTAGAGAGGATATCTGGAGCATTACCTACAAATAGTATTATCTCTTTAGCAACTAAGTATATTTAGTTGCTCTTTCTTGTATAATAACCTTTATAAGTTCTCTATTAAATTATAGGATAAAATATATGTCACAAGTTAAAATTTTTATATTAGAAGATGATACAACTTTAAATGAAACTTTAGTGGAGTTTTTGGAGGATAGGGAATTTTTAGTTGAATCATCTTATGATGGTTATGATGCAGAGAATAGATTATATGAAAATAGATACGATTTATTAATTTTAGATGTTAATGTTCCAAATTTAGATGGTTTTTCATTATTAAAAAGTATAAGAGATTTTGGAGTTAAAACACCAGTTATATTTTTGACTGCAAGAGATAATATAAAAGACATTCAAGAAGGTTTTAGTGTTGGTGCAGAAGATTACATTAAAAAACCATTTGTTTTAGAAGAGTTATTGATACGAATAGAAGCTATCTTAAAGAGGCATAATAAAAGCAGTGATATTTTAGAAATTGGAAAAAATTCTTTTTTTAATAAAAATATTGGAGAGATAGTAATAGATAATAAATCGTATAAGATAAGCAATAAAGAGTCTAAACTTTTAGAGTTATTTTTGACAACTGATGAAGATATTTTATCGCATGAATTTATATTTAATGAAATATGGGATTATGATGAAACTCCAAGTGATAGCTCTCTTAGAACATATATTAAAAATTTAAGAAAAATTTTAGGTAAAGATAGTATAGAGAGCATTAAAAAAAGAGGGTATAGATATATTAGAAAATAGCGAAAAAAAGAGCTTTAGAAGATTTATTACTATATATATGTTATTAATTACTATATTAATAGCTACAATATCTTTTATATATTATAGTGAGAGTAGAGATAAAATTATTTTAGAGTATAAGAGTTTAATGCAAGATTATGTTACACTTCATATCAGGAGATTAAAATGGTTGCATAATCATTTTCCTCAATATAATAAATATCCTAGAGATAATCGTTTTAATAGTGCTATATATGATTTAGAGTATAAAGAGATTTTTTCTACACTTAAAAGTAAAGAGATACATTTAGAGAAGAGTATATATTTTACAAAAAATTATGTTATTTATGTCCATATTTTAGGTGATTACTATTTAGGTGCAAAATATCTTTTAATAGAAGTTCCTAAAAATAAAGAGTTTTTAAAGAGGATATATTTAAATATAGTTATATTTGCTACTTTATCTTTTATTATACTTTTTATTATTGGTTACTATTTATCAAAACTTTTTATTAAACCAATGAAAAGATCTATTGAACTTTTAGATAATTTTATTAAAGATACTACTCATGAGATAAATACTCCTATTTCTATTATAAATAGTAATATAGAGATGTTAAATGTAGAAAATTTTTCACCAAAAGATTGTAAAAAGTTAAATAGAATAAAGATTGCATCTAGAACACTTGAGGGAGTGTATAAAGATTTAAAATTTACAACTTTAGAAACAATAGATAAAGTTAATAGAGATAAAATTAATTTAAAAGAGTTAATAGAAGAGAGGATTGATTACTTCTCTTTAATTATAGAGTCTAAAAAGATAACTATTAATTTAATTTTAAAAGATTTCTATATTTATGGAGATAGAAGTTTATATATTAGATTAATAGATAATTTAATATCAAATGCAATAAAGTATAATAAAATTAATGGAGTGATAACCATTATATTAGAGGAGAATAAATTAGTTATTGAAGATAGTGGAGTAGGGATAGATAATAGTATAATTGATAAAATTTTTGATAGATATAGTAGATTTAATGATTATGAAGGTGGTTTTGGTTTAGGGTTAAATATTGTAAAAAAGATAGTAGATTATTATAATTTAACTATAAGTGTTGAGTCTCAAAAAGATAAAGGAGCTAAATTTATAATAAAATGGTAAAAAAAATATTATTAATAGTTTTATTTTCATTTTTTTTAAATGGTAATTTTAAAAAGAGTTGTTTAGATTGTCATACAAAAATAGGTGTAAATTTAAGAAAAACTTTTATGAATGCACTATTAGTATATGGTGGAGAGAAAAACTTTAAAGTTGCACTATTTTTCTATTGTAAAAATCCCACAAAAATGACATCTGTAATGAGTGATGATTTTTTAAAAAACTATTTACCATTAAAGAAATTTATTAAAATAGATGATAATGAGTTAAAAAAATCATTAAATGAGTACTGGAATAGTTACAAAGTGATAGGAAATTTAAAATAAATATAAAAAATTCACTTTAGTTTCACATTTTAAGTGCTATAATATGGGTACAAAATAAATAAGGAGAAAAGTATGAAAAAAATTGCATTAGCAGTAATTTTTGCTTCAGCAGCATTAATGGCAGCAGAAGCAAATGCAACAGCACCAAAAGCAGAGGCAGGAGCAAATGGAGATAAATTATTTGCAAAATGTATAGGTTGTCATGGAGCAAAAGGTGATAAAAAAGCACTTGGTAAATCTGAATTAATTGGTGGCTGGGATGCTGCAAAAGTAGAAGAAGCACTTAAAGGTTATAAAGCTGGAACTAGAAATGTTCACGGTATGGGTGGCGTTATGAAAGGTCAAGTTGCTTCTTATAGCGATGCTGATATTAAAGCTGTAGCTGAATATATTAGTAAATTAAAATAATTTAAGATAGGTCATTTTTGTGACCTATTTATAGGATACATCATAAAACTTCAATTCAAAAGTTTCTTTCTTCAAAATCCACATATTTTATTTGATGACATAATTGATTATTTTTCTATTTTTGGAGGAATTGAGAATTTAGAATTAAATTTATATGAAGATATTGAAACTTCTATAAAGATAGTTCTTGAAAATAAAGATATTTTTTTTGAGATACCATTTTTTTTAGATGATGAGATATTTAGTAACTTTTTAATCTCTTTAGCTAAAAGTGATGGTAAAATGTTTTCTCTTTTTAATAGATTAAATATTGGTAAAACAACAGGGTTAGATATAGTAGAAGAGTTAATAAATAGCAAAGTTTTATATATTTTAGAATCAAGAGAAAAACCTATAAAAACTTATGCAAAACAGTTAATAAAAAAAGAGTTAAGAGATTATACAATAGAGCCAAAATTATATTTTAAAAAACCTTTTTTTAGATTTTGGTTTTTATTTATTGAACCATTAAAAAAGAGAAATTCAAATATAGATATAGAAAAAGTTTTAATAAACTATAGAAAATATGGCTATAGATTGTCATCTTCTATATTTGAAAATTTAAGTCAAGAGTTATTAATTAAATCTTTTAAAGATATAGATGCAATTGTAGAGTCAGGCTCTTATTGGGATAGATATAGTGAATTTGATATATACTCTAAATGCTCTTCTGGAGCATATATTTTGGGTGAATGCAAATATAAAAATAGACCAGTAACTCAAGCTGAATTAAAAAAGATAAAATTTAAAGCAGAAGTTTCTAATCTAAAAGTTGATAAATATGCAATTTTTTCTAAAAATGGATTTAGTCATGAATTTTATAAAAAATTGGATAGTAATACTTTATTATATACACTAAATGATTTTAAAAAGTTAATTTTTTAATTTTAATTATTTTTTAAAAACTCTTTTCTCTTTTTAATATTTTGTATATGGTTTTTATATTTAATAGAAAAACTATGTTCTCCTTTGCTATTTTTCATAAAGTATAAATAGTTAGTTTTTGCTGGTTTTATTGCTGAAATAATAGAGGCTTTAGATACATTACAAATTGGTTGTGGTGGTAAACCTCTATATTTGTAAGTATTATATTTTGTTTTATCATATTTAATTCTATATGGAGTAACTTTTGTATGTGAATATTTACCATAGTTTAGAGTACCATCCATTTGAAGTCTCATTCTTTTATGTAATCTATTGAATATAACTGATGAAATTTTTGGCATTTCTGCTTTATTGGCTGCCTCTTTTTCTATAATTGATGCAATTGTTATAATTTGTTTCCATCTATTTTTATCAAATTTATTAAAGTATTTAAGAGATATTCTTTTATACTCTTTAAAGCTTTTATTGATTAAATATTTAATAGTATCTGCTTCTTTAAAATATATTGGTATATTATATGTATTTGCTAAAAAATTTCCCTCTTTATATGGTGCTAAAAGATAATAATTAACTTTTAATTTATTTAAATCCATCTTTGTTTTTTTTGCAATAGATTTTAAGACAAAGTATGTTGTCTCTCCTGGAATTATTGTTATTGGTGTGTAGTGGTTTGAGTAAGAGCCAACTTGTTTTAAAAATTTAAATCGTGGTAACTCTTTTTTATTAATATATATCCAACCTTTTCTTGGTTTTGTGAATAGGTCTAAAAATATTTTATCTAAAAAATTTATACTATAGTGATTTTTTTTTAGATATTCAACAATTTCTCTAGTATCATTAGAGGGTAATTTTAAGTTTTGTTTTGTCTTTATGGGTAATATAAAATATATTATAACACTACTTATTAAAATTAGTATTATAAGAGTAAATATTGATAAAAGTATCCATTTTTTCTTCATATTTTCTCTATTTTATCTTTACTCATTTCTTAATACTGTTAAAGCATCTGTTTTAGAAGCTCTTTTGGCTGGATAAATTGATGATAGTATAACTATTATCGATGTTCCAGTTATTATAGTTAAATAATCACTCATAGGTAAATCTATTGGTAATTTAGATGTTGCATAAATATCTGCTGGAAGAGATATTATATTATAAGTGGTAAGTAACCAAATACCAAATAGACCAAGTGCTGTTCCTAATAAAATACCTAAAAATCCTATAATTAAACCAAGATAGAAAAATATTCTATTTATCTCTTTAGAGGTTGCTCCAAGGGTTCTCATTAATGCTATTTCACTTCTTCTGCTCATTACGGTCATTAATAAAGAAGATATAATATTTAAAGAGGCAACTAATATAATTAGCAGTAAAACTAAAAAGAGTGCTTTTTTCTCCATTTGCATAGCTTCAAAAAATCCACCATTTTGCTCCCACCATCCTTCTATTGCACAATTTTTTGGTAGATATTTTCTTATTTTATCAATCAACTTCATAGGCTCTTGAGTATAGATATGAGCTCCATCATAGACATTAGGAGTCTTTTTTAATATTTTTTCAAAAGCTTTGTGTGTAGTATATATTATCCCTTTATCATAAGCACTAAGACCTGAGTTAAATATTCCAACTACTTTAACTCTTTTTTGTAAAGGCATTGTTCCAAAACCTATAGCTTGTTGGGAAGAGAAGAAAAGTGTTAATTTTTCACCTCTATTTACGCCTAAGGTAGTAGATAACTCTTTACCAATAATTGCACTAAATTTAGATATTTTTGTAGAGTTTATATCTTTATAAGCTTTTTTAAATATCTTATTTATTTTAGCTTCTTGTTTAAAATCTACACCATAAAGTATTGAACCTTGCACACTATCTGCATTTTTAGATATAACTTGAGTTGTATAATAAGGACTTATCTTGATTTGAGGAAATTTTTTTTGAATTTTATTAAGTACCTCTTTGGATATTCCGTTATTATCATAAGATATAATTGTTAATGGATAATTCATAACAAATAATCTTTTTTTGAATTCATCATGTGTTCCATTTGTTACACCAATACCTATCATTAAAACCATTACACCCATAGCTATACCAACAAGTGCTAACATAGCAGAGATAAATATAAAAGGGTTATCTCTATCATATTTTAAATAGTGTTTTATAAATTTTCTTATAAACTTAGAGCTATAGGCTTTTTTCATTAAGCAAGTAATCCTTTTTTTGGTCCACTTTTACCACAACAGTTTTTATACTTTTCTCCACTTCCACAAGGGCAAGGGTCATTTCTTTTTGGTTTTTTAGATTTATTATTTAAACTATTTTTAGACTCTTTATTTTGAGGGATACTCTCTTCATCTCTTTTGTCTTCATTAATTTGTTCATTTTGATTTTCTTCAAAGTTAAATTCAACTCTATGAATAAATTTAATTGACTCTATTTTAATTCTTCTGATTAACTCTTCAAATAGTCTAAAACTCTCTTGTTTATATTCAGTTAATGGGTCTTTTTGGTTATAACCTCTAAGACCAATTCCTGTTTTTAGAGTATCCATTTCATATAAATGGTCTCTCCATTGGTTATCTAATGTTTGTAAATATATTAACTTTTCAATCTCTTCTCTTTGTGCTTTATCAAAAACTGACATTTTTTCTTCATAAAGCTCTTCTAAAATTTGTAAAACTATATCTTTTATCTCTTGAGGCTCTTTATTTTCTAATAAATCTTTTGTTAATTCTATACCACTTACTTCTGCAATCTCTTTTATTAAACAATCTAAATCGAAATCTTCACTTGGTAAACCATCTACAACTTCACAATCTTGCATTAAGAAATCAATTACTTCTGAGCGATTCTCTTTAATTTTAGATGCTATATCATACTCTGGGTCAATTAGTTGATCTCTAAAAGTATAGATAACCTTTCTTTGATAATTTGCTACATCATCATACTCTATTAGATTTTTTCTAGATTCATAATGTAAGGCTTCTACTTTCTTTTGAGCACTCTCTACACTTCTAGTTACTAATTTAGAATCTATAAATTCACCTTTTTTAACACCAATTCTATTCATTATATTTCTAATTTTATCACCACCAAAAATACGAAGTAAATTATCATCTAAACTTAAATAAAATTGGCTCTCTCCTGGATCCCCTTGTCTGCCTGAACGACCACGAAGTTGATTATCTATTCTTCTACTTTCATGTCTTTCTGTTCCTAATATTGCTAAGCCACCTAACTCTTTTACTTCATCTGTTAATTTAATATCAACACCACGACCAGCCATATTAGTTGCAACTGTTACAGCACCTTTTAATCCTGCATTTTTAATAATTTCTGCTTCTTGTTCATGATTTTTTGCATTTAAAACATTATGAGGAATCTTCTCTTTTTTTAGCCTATTGTGTATTAATTCGCTCTTTTCGATAGATGCAGTCCCTATTAAAACAGGTTGCCCTTTTTGATGATACTCTTTAACTTTTGCTACAACAGCATCTAGCTTTTCCTCTTCAGTATTAAATATTAAATCATTTTTATCTACTCTTTTAATTGGAAGATTTGTAGGAATTGATATAACATCTAAACCATAAATTTCAGAGAACTCTGTAGCCTCAGTTTGAGCAGTTCCTGTCATTCCTGCTAATTTATCGTATAATCTAAAGTAGTTTTGATAAGTAACTTCTGCTAAAGTTTGAGACTCCTCTTTAATCTCTACGCCCTCTTTAGCTTCTAATGCTTGATGTAGTCCTTCACTATATCTTCTACCCTCACTAAGTCGCCCTGTAAATTCATCTACTATTATTATTTCACCATCTTTGACAACATAATCAACATCTTTTTCAAATAGGTAATTTGCTTTTAGGGCTTGGTCTAAATGGTGAGTTAATATCGCATTTTCTAAGCTATATAAATTTCCTACACCAAATAGCTCTTCTGCTTTTTGTAACCCCTGTTCTGTAAGGGTGATTTGTTTATTTTTTTCATCCACAATAAAATCACCAGTTGTCTTTTTATCCTCTCCTGGTTTTGCTGGTAACTCTTCACCCCTTTCCATTTGAAGGGCAATATTATTTGCTATCTCATAATATTTTTGATCTCTTTGTGTTGGACCAGAGATAATAAGTGGAGTTCTAGCTTCATCAATAAGAATAGAGTCAACTTCATCAACTATTGCATAGTAGTGTTCTCTTTGAACTTTCTCTTCTTGATTACTCTTCATATTATCTCTTAAGTAATCAAAACCAAACTCATTATTTGTTCCATAGGTAATATCTGCAAGATACTGCTCTTTTCTCTCAAAATCATCTTGGATTTCTGCAGTAATACAACCTGTTGTATAACCTAAAAAGCTATATAGTTGTCCCATCTCTTTAGCATCTCTTTTTGCAAGATAGTCGTTTACTGTTACTAAGTGAACACCACGACCTAGCATTGCATTTAAAGCTATTGCAAGTGTTGCAACTAAGGTTTTACCTTCACCAGTCTTCATTTCGGCAATATTACCTTCATGCAAAACCATACCACCAATGAGTTGAACATCGTAATGACGCATATTTAAAACTCTTTTACTAGCTTCTCTAGTAATTGCAAAAGAGTCATCTAAAACTTCATCTAAACTCTTCTCTTTATTTTGGACACTTTTCTTTAACTCTAAAAAGGCATTTTTTAACTCTTCATCGCTTAAGCTTTGATATTTATCTTCAAGAGCTGTAATTTTTTTAGCTCTTTTCATATATTTTTTTACTTTTCTGTCGTTTGCTGTTCCAAATACTTTAGTAATTGTACTTATCATAAATTTATTACCTTGATATTGATTTGGGTTATTTTATCGAAAATATAATTAATAAGTAGCTAATAGTGGTAAATTGTATATTTTTTCATAATTGTATTAACAAAATTTAATAATTTTACTATCCCTTCACAAAAAAGTTGTAAAATTACAATAACTTTTTATTTTAAGGATAGATATGAAATTAAAATTATTAATAGTTGCATTTTTTCTTGCTAATGCTTTAGCTTTAGCTGTAGATATTGAAATTCCAAAATCTTTTGTAGCATCTTTTACTCAAATTGTTAAAAATAATAAGGGCAAAACAATTAAATATAAAGGAAAAGTATATTTTAATGCACCATCTGAGACAAAATGGAACTACTACTCTCCAACTAAAAAAGAGGTTTGTAGTAGTGGTAAGCAGTTAATAGTAATAGACCACGATTTAGAACAAGTAAGCTATTTTAGCATATCTAAAGGTCTTGATTTATCAAAAGTTTTAAAGAGTGCAAAACTACACCATGGTAGAACATATACTACAGAATTTAAAGGTAAATTATATACTATAATTTTAAGAGAAAATGGTAAATTAGAACAAATTGCTTATAAAGATAATTTAGATAATCAGGTTAATATAATATTTACAACTATACAATATCGTAAGAATTTATTACCTAGTAGTTATTTTGTATGTCCAAGACCAAAGGGTTATGATTCTGTATATTAGGCAATTTTATATAAATAAATGGAGATAAAATGATAGAAATTTGGCATAATAGTAGATGTTCTAAATCAAGAGCAGGTTTAAAATATTTAGAAGAAAAAGGTATCGATTTTAAAGTTAAAGAGTATTTAAAAGATAATATAACTATAGATGAGTTAAAATCAATTTTAGAAAAATTAAATATGAGGCCAAGTGAATTAATTAGAAAAAAAGAGGCTATTTATAAAGAGTTAAAGTTAAAAGATGCTACAGAAGATGAGTTAATACAAGCAATGGTTGAAAATCCTAAATTAATTGAAAGACCTATTATAATTAATAAAGATAAGGCAGTAGTTGCAAGACCATTAGAGAAGATAGAAGAAGTTTTATAATGGTAGCTTCTAATAAATTAATTGGAGAGTTTGCAAATTTTGATGATAGATTATCTAGTGAAATTAGAACTTATGGAGAGTTAATAAAATTTGATAAATATAGCACTATTTTTGATGCAGACAATACTTTAAATTGGTTTTATATTATTGTTAGTGGTAAAGTAAAAGTTTATGATATTAATTTTAAAACTAATAGAGAACAAACAGTCTATATGTTAACTAAAGGTGATATGTTTGATGTAGTAACTCTACTTGATAATAAATTGCATGAGTTAGCAATAGATATATTAGAAGCTGGAGAAGTTATTAAATTTCCAATTAATAAAGTAAGAGAGTGGATGCATTTATCTATCACATTTGAGCAGTTAATTTATAAATATGTTGCAATGCAAATGAGAAATTTAGAAGAGTTAGCTTTAGATTTATCTCTATTGGAAACTAAAGAGAGGTTATTAAAGTTAATTTTAAAAAATATAGAGAGTATAGATAAAAAAGGTGTAGATATTTTAAGTAAATTATCTCATAAAGAGATAGCCAATTTAATAGGAACTGTAAGACATGTAATAGATAGACACTTAAGGTCTCTTGAGAAAGATGGTGTTATAGATATTGAGAAAAGAAAAATATCGCTTAAAAATGCTAAAAAAGTATTGGATATGCTTACTTCTTTATAAAATAATTTTTGTTTAAGATGAAAAGTAATATAATTTCTTAACTACAAAACATCTTTTAAGTAGGTGCTACAATAAATCTACAAAATATAAACGAGGATACATGAGTAACACAAAACAAAATAGTAATACAAATACAAAAAAGAGAACTCAAAAGAGTCAACAAAGAACTCATATACCCGTAGAGGGTTATAAAATAGAAGATTTACAACAAGAGCCATTAACTAAATTAGTAGAGATTGCTAATGAATTAAGTGTAGATAATCCAAATGAGTTTACAAGAAAAGATTTGATTTTTGAAATTCTAAAAGCTCAAGTTAGTCAAGGTGGTTATATCCTATTTACAGGTATTTTAGAGATAATGCCTGATGGTTATGGATTTTTGCGCTCAATTGATGGTAACTTTGCAAATTCAAAAAGTGATACTTATGTAAGTTCTACACAAATTAGAAGATTTGCTCTAAGAAATGGTGATGTAATTACAGGACAAGTTCGCCAACCAAAAGATCAAGAGAAGTATTATGCCCTATTAAAGATAGAAGCTATTAACTATAAATCTATAGAAGAGGCAAAAAGAAGACCACTATTTGATAACCTAACGCCATTATACCCACAAGAGCAGTTAAAATTAGAGTATGCACCAGAGAGATTAACAGGAAGAGTTATAGATCTTTTTGCACCTGTTGGAAAGGGGCAGAGGTCTTTAATTGTTGCGCCACCAAGAACTGGTAAAACAGAGCTTTTAAAAGAGATTGCTCATGGTGTAACACATAATAATCCAGATGTAACATTAATGGTTTTATTAGTAGATGAGCGACCAGAAGAGGTTACAGATATGCAACGCTCTGTCAAGGGTGAAGTATATAGCTCTACTTTTGACTTACCAGCACACAATCATGTAAGAACTGCAGAGATGGTAATAGAAAGGGCTAAAAGAAGAGTAGAGCAGGGCTTAGATGTTGTAATTTTACTTGACTCTATTACAAGATTGGCAAGAGCATATAATACAGTAACACCAAGTTCTGGAAAAGTATTATCAGGTGGTGTAGATGCAAATGCTTTACATAAACCAAAAAGGTTTTTTGGAGCAGCAAGAAATATAGAGCATGGTGGTAGTTTAACAATTATTGCAACAGCACTTATCGATACTGGTTCTAAAATGGATGAAGTAATCTTCGAAGAGTTTAAAGGAACTGGGAACTCAGAGGTAGTATTAAGTAGAAGTGTATCAGAAAAGAGAATTTATCCAGCAATGGATGTTACAAAATCAGGAACAAGAAAAGAGGAACTTTTATTACCTCCTGATGTTATCCAAAAAGTTTGGGCAATTAGAAATGCAATGCAAGGAATGGAAGAGGTAGAGGGTCTTAAATTCTTATTTAAAAAGATGCTTGGAACTAAAAGCAATGAAGACTTTTTATCTATCATGAATAATGGTGCTTAATGAAAGTAGGAGTATTTGACTCTGGTGCTGGAGGTTTAACTGTTGTTAAATCTTTAATAGAATATCCTCTGTTTGAAGAGATAATATATTATGGTGATACTGCAAGAGTGCCATATGGAACAAAAGATTCTAATACAATTATAAGATACTCCCTAGAAGCCTTAGAATTTTTTAATAATTTTGATATTGATATTTTAATAACAGCTTGTAATACTGTAAGTGCATATGCTCTTGATAGCTTAAGAGATAAATCTAATTATCCTATATATGGTGTGATTGAACCAGGTATTTGGGCTTTAAGTCAAAAAGTTAAATCTAAAGATGCCAATATTTTAATAATGGCTACTAGAGCAACTATCAATTCTAAAAGGTATCAAAGTGAACTTAAGGCTTTAGGTTATAAAAATATTGAATCAATTCAAGCAGGTATGTTAGTACCTATTGTAGAAGAGGGGATTTTAGAAGGTTCTGTATTAAATGAAATGTTACACTATTATTTAAAAGATATAAAAGAGCCAGATGCCATAATTTTAGGATGCACTCATTTCCCTCTTATTGCAAAAGAGATAGCTAAATATTTTAATAATAAACCTATATTAATACACTCTGGAGAGGCTATAGTAGAGTATTTAGAAGATAAAGGTTATAAGAATATATCTAAAACGCCTATAATAAAAATAAATGCTTCAGATAATGTTTTTGCTTTAAGAGATATAGCAAAAAAGTGGTTATAAATAAGTAGCTAGTAAAAATTAAATATAAATAAATTTCAAAGGAAGTATAGGGCAATGCCAATGAAATAAGCTTTATTTCATTGCTAAAAGCTTTTTGCTTTGTGCTTTCAGCTTTAAGCAATAACATTAAAGCTTAAGGAAATGGCATTGGGTTTAAGTTTGTGTGGCAAAGATGGGTTAGTGCGTAAGGTCAGTTATTCATATAGGTTTTTTCATATTGATAATTTATCTAAATTAAGATAAAGAGGCTATTTTTATGTTATAATATTAAAAAATATATTTTTTAGGGGTTTATAATGAAGCTTAAAAAGTCTCTCTCTATTATTCTTACTATATCTACTTTTTGTGTTGCTGAAGTTGATTTAGATTCAATCAATTTAGATGAAAATATATCTTTAGATAGCAATGAAACACAAGCTTTAAAAGCTAAAGATAGAGAGGGGTATATGCCAAATATTATAACACCAGAGTATGCTAAAAGTGGTATTTATGGAGGTTTGGCTTTAGGTGGTAATAGCCTTAAGTTTAGTAACTCTTCTAATAGAATGTTAAGTTTATCCTTAATAGCAGGTTATAATTTTAATAGCTATTTAGCAACAGAGAGTAGAGCAACTTTAGCAATAGCTAATGAAAAATCTATAGACTATAAAAATATATCAGTTTTTCTTAAACCTCAATACGAAGTATATAAAGGAATTAATTTATATACATTAATTGGAGTTGGAAAATTCTCTGCAAATAGTATTAATAGTAATGCAACAAAAGGCTCTAGTGCATCAATGCAATTTGGTTTAGGTGCAGGTTATAAGTTAGAAAATAATTTTAAACTTTTTGCTGATTATACCTATTTAGGTAATGATAATAAGGCTAAATATAAAAATAGTTCAACTATTATGAAGTCAAGCGCTGTAACAGCTGGAATTATGTATGATTTTTAATAAATAACCTAAGTTCGATTGAATATCGTAGCCACAGCTTTATGTAGCTAGTAAAAATTAAACACAAATAAACATCAAAGGAGTAGAGGTGTAGAGAGAGTAACACCATAGTGTTAATTTATTATCTCTACTCCTTCACACCTCTACACCTATACCCCCTGATATTATATTCTATTTTAATTTTAGGTTACTATTTACAATCAAACCAGTCAACAAGTCAACCAATATACTAATAACCAATTTTTCCTATAAGTGCGTAAGGTCAGTTACTACTTACTTAACTTAAAAGTTCTAGGAAAAAGCTTTGTGCTTTGTGCATTCAGCTTTAAGCAATGAAATAAAGCTTTATTTCATTGGCATTGGGTTACTAGCTACTTAATATGGATAACAATAGGCTTCTAAAACAGTTTTACCACTTGGAGTCATCTCTACTGCTCTATCAAAATCTTCTGATATTGCATACATATATCCTATATTAGATTCAAATGCAAAATATAAAGTTCCATCTCTACCTAAATATTTTCCTGTTGAGTATGCACTAAATGTTCTATCTACACCTACTGGTCTAGTAAGAAGCTCATCCCCTACGACTCTATAAATAACTTTTAAATTGACTCTTCTAATTCTATTAGGCGTTTTATCCCATTTACCTGAATAGCTTATTTTTTTAGTAAAATGACACATATAAGAGTTAGCATTAATAATATTTATACTACCTAAAATAAAAACTAATATTACAAAAAAATTTTTCATTAAATAATCCTTGGTTTGTTTTATAAAATAATAGAGAATTTAAGATTATATCTTACTTAATATAAGCATAAAATGGGTTTATTTTTATTTTAAAAGTGTTGAGAACCACAAGGGTATAATTCTGATTCTTTATTTATCACTCTACCAAATATAGTAATAGGTGTATTTGTAAGTTGTGCTATTTTTTTTACTCTATTTAAATTTTTAGGGTTAAATGCAATAAGCATTTCATACTCTTCTCCACTTTCACCTATATTAGATGGAATAATTTTTAACTCTTGCATATATAAATTATTTATCTTTAAAAGCTTATTTGTATCACAATATAATCCATCACTAATATCCATTCCCGCACTAAGCCATGGAGTTACAGCTCTTATAAAATCTTCTCTTAATATTGGACGATAAAATTTTGAATTATCTGGTATTCTTTCTCCATCAAATAGAAGTTCTAAATCTTGTTTTACACTACCTAAATCTCCTGTATAAGCTAAAAGGTCTCCATTATTTAATTTATCTCTACTTAATGGATTTTTACTCTCTCCAATCATTGTAATTACAATTCCTAGCTTATCACTACCAATTGTATCTCCTCCTAAAATATCTATTTTATGTTCTTTTGCAAGTTTTGATAACTCTTGACTTAATCTCTTAACTACTTTTTTCTTGATATTCTTTGGAAAAGCTACTGTAACTAACATATATTTAGCAGTTGCATTCATTGCTATCATATCAGATAAATTTACTATAAATGCTTTATAAGCAACTTGCTCTATACTCATCCACTCTTTTTTAAAATGAGTACCTTCCCAAAAAGCATCCATAGCATAAATAGTCTCCTCTACAATAGCACCATCATCTCCAATATATGGTGTTTTGATTTTATCTATCCAGTAACTTTCTAAATCCAAAATATTCCTTTAATCTATAAAATTATCTTTTTTATACTCTTTCTCTTCAACTAATTCTTTATAAATTAATGCAATTATACCTATAGAAATAACTGCAACTCCTGCTGAAATTGTTAATTTAATAAAGTTTTCAAAGCTCATCCAGTTGCCCCAGATTTGTCCTATTAACAATATTGTATATATAAATAGTATTATAGCAGTAATTATTCCAGCTACTTGCATTACTTTCATTTTATCATCCTTTTCAAAATTACTACATATGTTTCTCTCTTCCATAGTAGTAACATACGACGCATATCTTTTTCCATTGTAACAACTTCCCAACCTTGCCTACCATGTAAATTTAAAAATTTTGTAAATTTTATTGGGTCTATTTTTGATTCTCCAAAAAACAAAGAGCCTAACATCCCCTCTTGATAAAGAACAGCTTTATATTCATACATTTTGAAACCTTTAATAAAACTAAATTATGTTATTATACCTAAAAATAATATATAATTTTAAAAAGGGTATAAAATGACTCAAAAGAATATAAAAATTTTACTTATAGAAGATGATCCAGACCTTTTAATGACACTTAGTTTGTATCTTCAAAAGTATGGAATGGATACAGAGTGTGCAGAAGACCCATATATTGGGTTGTCTCTACTAGCACAATATGATTTTGATTTAATAATTTTAGACTTAACACTTCCTGGTATGGATGGTTTAGAGGTAATTGAAAAAATAAGAGAAAACTCTAATATTCCTATTATTATCTCCTCTGCTAGAAATGATTTAACTGATAAAGTTATAGGATTAGAGCGAGGTGCAGATGATTATATGCCAAAACCATATAATCCAAGAGAGTTAGTTACCAGAATTAAAACAATTCTAAGACGAACAAATATTGTTGCTCCACAAAGTGAAAATAGGGGAGATTTTGTTGTCGATACAAAGGGGCATAATATTAAATTTAAAAATAAAACACTTGAACTTACAGCTGCTGAATTTGATATATTAAATATTTTAGTTCAAAATAGAAATTCAGCTATTTCAAGAGAGAAGTTACTCTATGAGAGTAAACATATTGATGATAGTAGTTCTATTAAAAATATAGATGTAATAATTTCAAGAATTCGTTCTAAATTAGGAAAAATTGATAATTCTAAAAGCTATATAAAGCCAGTTCGTGGAGTTGGATATATACTAATAGATGAGGCTTAGATATGAAAAATATTTCAGTTACTACCTTTATTCATACTATTTTTATCTTAGCATTGGTAGTAATTTCATTAACTTTTTTTATTCTTTTAAATGCAACTCAAGATCAAAGACATCTTCAGCAAATATTAAAATATAAATATATTGCAAATAATTTTATTTTAAGAGAAAAATTAGAAAAAGATGATAAAGAGTTAAAAGATTTATATAAAAAGTATTCATTAAAAATTATACCACTTAAAGAGGCAAAAAAAGAGATAGAAGATAAGGGTGAAACAATCTTTAGTGGAAGTTCTATTTATGGAGAGGTTAAAGTTTTTAAGGTAGATAGTAGATATTTTATATATGTTAATAGATATAACTTTAATCTTATGTTAGAAGATATGCATCCAGTTGATTATACTACACAATATATATTTGTAGTTGCGCTATTTTTAGTTGTTGTATTATTAGTTTTATATCTGATGTTACTTAAAAAGATTGTTCCTCTAAAGAGACTACATAAACAAATAGAGCAGTTTGCAACAGGTGATTTAAATATAAAAATAGATTATAAAGGTGATGATGAGATAGCAAGAATTGCTAAGAGTTTTGATAAAGCTATTAAATATATTAAACAGTTAATATCTTCTAAAAATCTATTTATGAGAAATATTATGCATGAGTTAAAAACTCCTATTACAACAAGTAGAATTGCAGCTGAAACTGTAGATGATGAAATGACAAAAAAGGTTTTAATTCGTTCATTTGATAGAATGAATGAGCTTATAGAAGATTTAGCACAAGTTGAGAGAGTTACCATGTACACATTCTCTCCTAAAAAAGATAACTATCTCTTAAGTGAAGTTTTTAAAGAGACAGAAAAAATGTTACTTAAAAATAGTGAACTTTATAGTTTTGAATATAATGATAATGAGATTTTTACTGATAAAGATTTATTAGCTCTTGTTCTTAAAAACTTAATTGATAATGCTATAAAATATGGAGAAGATAAAAGAGCAAAAGTATTAGCTATAGGTAATAAGATATTAGTTAAATCAAAAGGTGAAAAATTAAAAGAGGATTTATCTTACTATACAGAACCATTCTCTCAAGATGAAAAACGATCAGCTGGATTTGGATTAGGTTTATATATCGTAGATACAGTTTTGGAAAAATTAAATTATGATTTTAGATATAGATATGATAGTAAAAATAGAGAAAATATTTTTGAAGTTGTAATGTATTAACCTAAGTTTGATACTATGTCAAACTCAGGTTTAAAAGAGATGATATTACATCATCCCCATTCCACCCATACCACCCATATCAGGTGCTAGTGGGGTTTGTGTTGCATTTTTTTCTGGAACATCACTTACAGTTGCTTCTGTAGTTAATAGTAAGCTAGATACACTTACTGCATTTTGTAAAGCTACTCTTTCAACTTTTAGTGGGTCAATAATTCCAGCTTCGAACATATCAACATAATCACCTGTTGCTGCATCAAAACCTTCATTTGCATTTTCACTATTTATAACTTGATTTGCTACAACTCCAGCATCGAAACCAGCATTTTGAGCAATTTGTTTAATTGGTGCTTTAATAGCTCTTAAGATAATATCTGCACCTACTTGTTCATCTCCTTCTAATACTAAAGAGATATTTTTACCAGCTTTAACAAGTGCTGCACCACCACCAATTACTATACCTTCATCAACAGCAGCTTTTGTTGCACTTAGAGCATCATCAACTCTATCTTTTTTCTCTTTCATTTCAGTTTCTGTTGCAGCACCAACTTTAATAACTGCTACACCACCACTAAGTTTAGCAAGACGCTCTTGAAGTTTCTCTTTATCATAATCACTAGTTGTGCTTTCAATTTGAGTTCTAATCTCATTTACCCTAGCTTCAACTGCCTCTTTATTACCTTTACCATCTACAATTGTTGTGTTATCTTTATCAATTACAACTCTTGCAGCTTGTCCTAATTGGTCAAGTGTAGTTTTTTCTAAAGATAGACCAAGCTCTTCAGTAATTACTTCTCCACCAGTTAAAATTGCAATATCTTTTAACATCTCTTTTTTTCTATC